>JBANGF010000326.1:0-7472 GCA_037975655.1 Bacteroidota bacterium
GATTTGTACCAGGCTTTTTGTTGCTGGCATTTCCCTGTGGAAATGAGACCAAGTAAGGTTGATTGCTTGGGTTGCCTTTGTCCACTACCACAGCATACTCGAGTCGTCCATTCGCACCGAGGGTACTTTTGATGGCTAGCTTCAGCTCTTCCACGTAATTGTCCTCTAGCCATTCGTAGAAGAATTGGCTAGGAACCTGTATGGTGAGGGTGGATCCATCCAATCTCACAGGTACAATGGGCTTAAACCACGTGGAATAGCTTTGCTCATTGACGTGTTGTTCGATCACACGCAAGCATTCACTCCATACAGCACTGGCTTCTGAACTCATTACAAAGGATTAGGATTCACACTCTTGTCAATAGCTGACAAAGGGGGTGTCAAAAATGTGGAAAATTCACTTAAATAAAAAATCCAAAATGGAAGGAATCCTTTTTTTTTAAACAATTTCTATGAATTTAGGGTTTGGCGATCCGTTAAGTTGGCAAAATTTCAGATGTAGATCTGTCAAATGGCGGGGTTTAACAGTTGGATTAAAGCTATTAAACCAATGAAAATTCCGTTAAATGGATTGAAGCCCTCAGTTTGAGTACTTGTTTTATAATTGTCTTCCCCTTTCGGAGCATTTTGGCTTGGATTGGTTAATTTTGAGCTCTCGTTTTTTCACAATAAGTAATTATGGAGCAGGATTTATTTTTCGAATTTCCCAATGCAACCAAGGAAGACTGGTTGCGCCAAGTTACTCAAGACCTCAAGGGAAAAGAACTGCCGGAAAGCCTTGGAGCAATCCTTTGGGATACCCTTTCCCTGCAGCCCATGTATGCGCTGGAAGATGTGGTGCCACCCGTAAAGCAGCGTCGTTTTCATGCCCCTTCCGAATTTCCGGGTATGCCTCCGCGCAACTGGTCCAATGTAGTGACTGTGTTGCCTAGTGATTCCAATACTGAAATCCTTGCTGCACTCGAGAACGGAGCTGAGGGATTGGTCTTGCCCCTTCATGGAACCGAAGACCTGAAAGAACTTTTGCAAGGGGTACTCCCGCAATACATTTCCATCTACCTGCTTCCTCTAGGTAATCCTGTTTCTGCTTTCCAACTTTTCCAGGACTGGGTGGAAAGTACAGGAGTAGACGGATCTGCCCTTCAAGGGGGGATGCTCTGGAGTCCTGCAGATCAAGTTTTTGATCAGAAGCAGGACCTAGGCCTAGGGGTCGAACTTTTGGAGGAACTCCTTGAACTGACCGAAGGCTATCCCAACTTCAAGGCATTTTGCATCAAAACTTCCCGCTACAGCGAATCGGGAGCCCATCCGCTGGATGCGCTCACTTTTGGATTGGGGGAGTTGGTAGAGATTTTAGATCGGGTGTCTTGTGCACCTCGTTTCGTATTTGAAAAGTTGTGTTTGGAAACTGCCGTAGGAGAGCACCATTTTGGAGAAGTGGGTCGACATCTTGCTTTTAGGCAAGTGGTTCAAAATTTAGCCTTGCTCTATCAGGTAGAGGTGGAGGAGCAGGAATTACTCCTTTTTTGTCAAACGGCTCATTGGTCTCAATCCGTATTGGATACCCATACGAATATGATTCGCCAAACCTTTCAAGCGCTTTCAGCCGTACTGGGTGGGGTCAATGTACTTTGGGTGAGGCCATTAGAGGAAGAATATTCGACTGCCCAAGAGCGTCGAATCGCTAGAAATGTGTCTGCCATATTGAAGGAAGAAGCCTACTTGGATAAGGTTCAGGACCCCAGTGCAGGGGCTTACTTTTTGGAAAATTTGGTGGCTGACCTCGTTCAAGAAACGAAAAACGCCTTGACCCAGCTCGAGCAGGAGGGGGGTTGGTGGAACGCCTGTAAAACAGGAATGCTTCAGGATCGTGTCAAAACGTATCGTGCCAAGATTCAAGGAGAAGTCTTGGATAAAACTCAAGTTAAAGTAGGCGCAAATGCCTATGCTGCGCCTGCAGCCTTGTGTTACAATAAACCCCTACCTCCCTTTGAGGAAGCGGCGCATGAATTAAAGCCTACTCGTGCGGCGTATTTGGTGGAAAGTTTAACCCTCGACGCTCAATGAGACCAGATTTTAAGCAGTGGAATTCAAAAAGTACTAGCAATATAGCGAAGGTACCTACCAGTACTTGGGAGTCACCCGAGCAAGTCCTTGTTCCAGACCAGTTTGATCCTGCAGCCATTGCCCAACTACGTGGTTTGCATTTTACAGCTGGGATTGCCCCTTTTCTTCGTGGACCTTACGCGACCATGTACTTGCAACGGCCTTGGACGATCCGTCAATATGCTGGTTTTTCCACCGCAGAGGAGTCCAATGCTTTTTACAGAAGGAATTTGGCAGGAGGTCAAAAGGGCTTATCCGTTGCCTTTGATTTGGCTACACACCGAGGCTACGATTCAGATCATCCACGGGTCCAAGGAGATGTAGGCAAGGCTGGGGTGGCCATCGACACCGTGGAGGATATGAAGGTCTTGTTTGACCAGATTCCCTTGGATCAAATTTCGGTCTCCATGACCATGAATGGGGCAGTCATTCCCATTTTGGCCTTTTTTATCGTTGCTGCAGAAGAGCAAGGAGTAGAGCGATCGGCACTTTCGGGCACCATCCAAAATGACATTCTCAAGGAATTCATGGTGCGGAACACCTACATTTATCCCCCTCAGGCCAGCATGCGACTGATAGGAGATATTTTCGAATTTACTTCCAAGGAGATGCCTAAATTCAATTCCATCTCCATTTCCGGTTACCACATGCAAGAAGCTGGGGCCACTGCGGATTTGGAATTGGCCTATACGCTGGCTGATGGACTAGAGTACCTGCGCACAGGCTTGAAAGCAGGCTTGGCGATTGATGATTTTGCGCCGCGACTTTCCTTCTTCTGGGGAGTAGGGATGAACTATTTTATGGAGGTTGCCAAGTTGCGGGCGGGCCGTTTGCTTTGGTCCAAGCTGGTGAACCAGTTTGGACCGAAAGACCCCAAATCCCTAGCATTGCGTGCTCATTGCCAAACTTCCGGTTGGTCACTCACCGAACAAGATCCCTTCAACAACGTGACCCGAACAGCGATGGAGGCCTTGGCAGCAGTGATGGGACATACTCAGTCGCTGCATACCAATTCATTGGATGAGGCGATTGCACTTCCCACTGATTTTTCTGCGCGCATCGCTCGGAATACCCAGTTGGTGCTGCAGCAGGAGACAGGGGTTACTCAGGTGGTAGATCCTTGGGGAGGATCTTTCTATGTGGAATACCTCACGGATCAGTTGGCTAAGAGAGCCTGGAGTCTGATTGAAGAGGTAGAAAAGTTGGGAGGGATGGCCAAGGCGATTGAAACAGGACTTCCGAAACTAAGAATTGAAGAGGCTGCTGCCAAAAAGCAGGCTCGAATCGATGGGGGCAAGGATATCCTTGTCGGAGTCAATCGCTACCAAGTGGATGAAAAGACAGAACTAGAACTCTTGGAAGTGGACAATCATACCGTTCGAGATTCCCAAATTTTGCGTTTGAAGGAGGTAAAGAGTCAGCGAAATCAAGATGAGGTTACAGCTATTTTGGAGCAAATAAGGGTGGCAGCTGCTTCTGGGAAAGGAAATTTACTGGACTTGGCCATCGTTGCAGCTAGAAAAAGAGCTACTTTAGGGGAAATCTCCTTTGCCATGGAGCAGGCTTTTGGTCGTCACAAAGCCCAAACCCAATCCATCTCGGGAGTCTATGCAGCAGAAGTGAAACAGCAGAAATCATTTGTAGAAGCCCAGCGCCTTTCGGATCGATTTGCCGAAGTGGAGGGTAGAAGACCCCGTATTTTGGTAGCAAAAATGGGACAAGATGGCCATGATCGAGGAGCCAAAGTAATTGCTTCGGGATTTTCTGATCTCGGATTTGATGTGGACATAGGGCCGCTCTTTCAAACACCCCAGGAAGTGGCGGAGCAAGCCATAGAAAATGACGTGCACCTGGTGGGTGTGTCTTCCTTGGCCGCTGGGCACAAGACCCTGATTCCAGAATTGATTTCCTGCTTGCGGCAAATGGGTCGCCCAGATATTCGCGTAGTTGCCGGGGGAGTCATTCCGGCCAAAGACTATGACTTTTTGAAAAAAGAGGGGGTAGTAGCTGTTTTTGGGCCAGGAACTATTCTATCGGAGGCTGCTTGTGAATTACTTTCTGGCTTGCTTGAAGAGGAATAGCTGAAAAGCGAAATTTTTCAGAGGAAAAGGGAATGTCGTTCCTTAAAACAAAATTGGTCGGCCAAAGGGCCGACCAAGAAAAAATAGGGTGCCTGACAAAAAATAGAAATCAGGAGACATTAAAAAATCAAAATCAATAGATAAGCACGGCTTTGTTGCCTTCGCATTGAATAGTTCGGGGTGGACCAACTAGCATGCAATCGGATAGCACATTGTTTTGCTCATTGTAGGCTTTTTGTAAGGCAGTAAAGCGCTCTACCAAATCTAAAAGTTCACGTTCCACACTCTGATGGTAGGCAAGGTATCGGGCAGGTCCTCCACAGGCTTTGCTTCCCATGGCAGTAAATTTCCATTCCGATGCATTCGTACAGGCGACTGATTCGGAAAGCCGGATGATTTCCGACTGTTGGCTGAGTAATTCTTCCGCAGTAATTACGAGCGGTTCGGTCGTCGAGAGTTCACAGGAGACGATCATAAGGGAGATCAAAAAAATACCGATGCGTTTCATAGTTTTTATTGTTTTTTTCTCAGAACGAAAAGACTGGAGTTTTCGCTACACAAATTTTAAAAAAAGCCCGATGAAAACATCGGGCTAAATAAGGTTGGCTTTTAACTAGCTAATTTTTTCTGAATTGGCTTAGACCACGTCTTCACCTCGTAGTTTGATCACCGCGCCTTCGAGTTGGTCTCCAATACGAATCTGGCAAGCCAATCGGGAGGTAGGGAAGTACTCGGGTAGGTTTTCCAACTGGTCCAATTCGGTGTCTGTAGCATCTCCTAAGCCGGCTTGGCCTTCTAGAATTTCAACATGGCAAGTAGCGCACAGGGCCATGCCCCCACAGGTAGCCAAGATGGGGTATTCGGAAGCCTTGAGGATTTCCATCAGACTAAGTCCCATGTCAGCAGGTGCTTCAACTTCTTGACGCTCCCCTTGCTGGTCTTCTACGGTAAATTTGATTAATTCCATAATTCAATTTAGAATGCATTCACCCCGTTTACCGTGGTGTATTTGAAACTTAATTTTTGGTCTGGATACACGTACTTGAAAGCAGAATGCATCATGATAGCAGCCTCGTGAAATCCGCAGAGGATGAGTTTAAGTTTGCCTGGGTAGGTATTGATGTCTCCAATGGCATAGATGCGCTCTACTCCGGTGGAGTAATCACGCGTATCTACTTCGATCGCATTTTTGTCAATGCTCAAACCCCAATCGGCAATAGGACCTAACTTTGGAGATAGACCAAACAAGGGGATCAAGTAGTCAGCATCGAGGGTGATTTCTTGGTTGTCTTTGTCTTCTAAAATCACTTTTTCCAAGCGGTCGTTTCCGCTCGCTTCCTTCAGGTTGGCAGAAAGTATCAAGTCGATTTTTCCTTCTTGTGCTAAATCAAAAACTTTAGATGCAGAATCGGGTGCACCTCTGAAGGTTTCGTTTCGGTGGACCAAGGTTACACGCTCCGCCACATTAGCCAAGAAAATGGTCCAGTCTAAGGCGGAATCTCCACCTCCTGCGATCACTACTTTTTTGTCGCGGAAGGTCTCTGGGTTCTTTACCATGTAGTGAATTCCCTTACCTTCAAAAGCTTCTAGGTTGTTCAAAACGGGCTTTCTAGGTTCAAAACAGCCCAGACCACCTGCAATGATGATGACCTTGGCATGTACGGCGGTCTTGTCGCTGGTGGTCACGATAAAGCTTCCATCTTCTTGACGATCCAAAAGGTCCACTCGCTCGCCCAAGGTGAAGGTGGGATTGAAAGGCTTGGCTTGCTCCATGAGGTTGTCTACCAAATCCTGTGCTTTGATTTCAGGGTATCCAGGGATGTCGTAAATCGGTTTCTGAGGATAGATTTCAGAAAGTTGCCCTCCAATCTGCGGCAAAGCATCAATCAAGTGGCATCTCATTTTGAGTAATCCTGCCTCAAAAACTGCAAAAAGTCCTACCGGGCCTGCGCCGATGATGCATAGATCTGTGTGGATAGTGGGGGTGTTCATGGAGTAGTTAAATGCGTTTGGTTAGGGCCTGAAATTCAGCTGCTGAATTCCAAACTAGCTGTTGGTATCTTTGTTTGACTCGTCCAAGTTTTGATAGATGGTATTCAAGATGCGCTTGAATTCTAAGAAGTCTTTTTCTGTCAGATTCTCCCAAGCCTTTTCTCGAAATTGAAGAACCTTAGGCCTCAACTCAGCCACTTTGGCTACGCCTGCTTCGGTCAAGTGCAATTGAAAACTTCTGCGATCTTGTGGGTGCTGTACCCGAATGATGTAGCCTTTTTTATGCAATAAATCCAAAATTCGAGTGAGGGTGGGGTGATCCTTGAATACCAAGTTTGCCAATTCGGTTTGGCTCAGTTCAGGATTTTCTGCTAGGTTTTTTAAGACCAGCCATTGGTCTACCGTCACGTCAAATCCTCCTCGCTTAAACTGCTGCTGCGCATATTGCTTTACCTTGCGGGCCGTTCGGTCCAACAAAAAGGAATAGCTCGCAAAGAGTTCTTGTGTCATAGCAATAGTTAGTGTGACAAATATATAAATTTATTTTTACAACAAGTCTGTTGTCAATTGATTTGCCCATCAATTTCTTTTTTTGGAATAGCAAAAATGGCATGAAAAAAAGCGAATTGAATCCTTTTGCAGCACTCCACAGCGGATCCCATTGCATACCTCTTTGACTTTTTCTTACTTTACTTCCATGCGATACCTACTTGTACTCCTTTTTTTGATCCAGTTTGGATTTTCATCCAATGCTCAGCAGCAGACCTATTGCAATCCCATCAATCTGGACTATGGCTACACACCCATCCCCAATTTTTCGGAATGGGGCAGGCACCGGGCCACTGCAGATCCCGTCATCGTCAACTATCAGGGGAGTTACATCCTTTTTTCCACCAACCAGTGGGGGTATTGGACTAGTGACAACCTATTGAACTGGGACTTTCATTCCAAACGCTTTCTTCAGCCTTGGAACAAAGTTTACGATGAGCTTTGCGCACCGGCAGTGGGAATTGTTGGCGATACGGTACTGGTCATGGGTTCCACCTATGAGAAAGATTTCACGATTTGGATGAGTACCAATCCCAAGGCAAACGAGTGGAAGCCTCTCGTGGAGAAATTTGAAATTGGGGGCTGGGACCCTGACTTCTTCACCGATGATGACGGTAGACTATACATGTATAACGGAAGTTCCAACCGCTACCCACTCTATGGCATCGAGTTGAATCGAAAGACAATGGCGCCCATTGGCACGCGAAAGGAACTCTACCTCCTAGAACCAGACAAGTATGGCTG
>JBANGF010000349.1:0-2590 GCA_037975655.1 Bacteroidota bacterium
GGATACCGCCGTTTGGAAAGGAGGATGCATCGGGTTCCTGCTGAACCAGCGCAGAACCTTTGAATTTTTCCATGCCCGCATACATGTCAAAGAAGGAATCGTGCTTCTCTGCTGTAGAGCCGGTCAATGGCTGAAACCAATGCGTATAGTGGGTTACCCCCTTGCCAATCGCCCAGGTCTTCACCGCAGAGGCAATCTCTTCGGCAGTGGCGGGATCGATTTTAGATCCTTTGTCGATGGCTTCCATTACCTTTTTGAATACGGAAGGAGCCAGCATTTCTTTCATTTGCTTGGTGCCAAAGACATTGGAACCGAAGTAATCTGAAATCTTGGTAGAAGGAGGGGTGACTGGGATTCGAGGTCTAGCCTGGACCATCGCCAATGCGCTTTGTCTGAGTGTTGCCATGGAAAAAGGGTGAGGGTTTGAAATTATCCCTACAAAAATAGAAATTTTTGCTAATTTTTTACCCATCGGGTATTTTTTAAGGTGATTTTTCTAAATTTTTATTGATTTTAAATTTTTTACCCTCTTTTTGAGCCAAAAATTCGAAAAATTATGTTTTTCGTTCGCCCTACTACAAAAATTGCAATAAACATCGAATTGCCTACCTTTGCGGTGATCATCCGTTTTGCCACTGTCGTGAAAAAAGTTGCTTTTTATACCCTGGGTTGCAAACTCAATTTCTCGGAAACGTCGACCATTGCGCGACAGTTTGAGGAAAAGGGCTTTCTGAAAGTTGACTTCCAGGAAAATCCGGACATTTACATCATCAATACCTGTTCGGTTACCGAAAACGCAGACAAGAAGTGTAAGAAGCTGGTTCGCGAGGCGAAAAAAATCTCCCCAGACTCCTTTGTAGCCATCATTGGCTGCTACGCACAGCTAAAGCCCACCGAAATCGCGGAGATTGAAGGCGTGGATGCTGTACTCGGCGCTGCCGAAAAATTCCGATTGCTTGAATTACTGGATGGCTTTGCGAAGGAACAAGAAACCAAGGTGCTCGCCTCCGAGATCAGTGCAGCCACGAGCTTCGAAACTGCCTTTTCCATCCATGACCGCACCCGAACCTTCCTAAAAGTGCAGGATGGCTGCAATTACGGTTGCGCCTTTTGTACCATTCCCCTCGCTCGGGGAAAAAGCCGAAGCTCCAGCATCGCTCAGGTGTTGGAAGCAGCCCGCGCCATTGCAGCAACCGAAGTGAAGGAAGTGGTCTTGACGGGGGTAAATATTGGAGACTTTGGCATCGTGGAGGGCAAGCGGGAAGAACGCTTTGCCGACCTGGTGATGGCCTTGGACGAAATCGAAGGCATTGATCGCTTCCGCATTTCCTCCATCGAGCCCAACCTACTCACCAACGAGATCATTGAATTTGTATCCCGCTCCAAGAGATTTGTACCCCACTTTCATATCCCACTCCAATCCGGATCGAATACCATCCTGCGAAAAATGGGGAGACGCTACCTCCGCGAACTCTACGAGGACCGGGTAAGCAAAATCAAGACCCTCCTCCCCCAGGCCTGCATCGGTGTGGACGTGATCGTGGGTTTCCCAGGGGAGACAGACGAACTCTTCCTAGAAACCTACAACTTCCTGAACGAGCTTAACATTTCCTACCTCCATGTATTTACCTATTCGGAGCGTGCCAATACCCGTGCCGTGGACATGGACGGGGTGGTACCCTTGAAGATTCGGAACGAGCGCTCCAAGATGCTCCGCATACTTTCGGAGAAAAAGCGCCGCAAATTTTACGAGGAGAATTTGGGACAGACCTTTACCGTACTTTTTGAGGAGGATATTGAGGAGGGGATGATGCATGGATTTACGGAAAACTACATCCGCGTCGCCGCCAAATACGATCCCATGCTCATCAACGAACTGAAGCTTGTCACCCTAGATGAGGTGATGGGAAATGGGAATGTGGGGGTGAGTGAGCCTGACTTATTTACGGCATTACCTTAATTAATCCCCTCCCGCAATTCTGCGGGATAAACCTACCCCCCCTTACTAAGAGCCTGTCCCGATGAATATCGGGAGGGAGGTGTAGCACCTGGTCTCCAAACAGATACTGAATCGTCCTAAAAAAAGTTTACTGGTTTCGGGTTAAATACTGATATAGATTTACAGTTTTTTAATCCCCCTTACCCCCTTATCAAGGGGGAGTCGCATCTATGCTCGTACAACTAATGAATTGAGAAGGGAAATCTTTTGGTAAATAATCTTTATTTCTTATTTCCAAAGTTGAGGAACAGTTGGGAAGACTCCCCCTTACAAGGGGGACACAGGGGGATTTTTATCCGCCGCCGCGCACCAACACCATCCCTACCCTACTCGGAACATAAAGCAGCAGCTCCTGCTGGGCATTTGTGGTGTAAGTCAAGGTACTATCCAGACGGTCAAAGCCTCCAAACTCTGGCGCATCGGAATGCAGCAGCAGTTGGTAATCCCCTGCGCTAGGCACCGGAATTGCAAATCCCTCGTAGGAATCACTGGGATGTACAGAAAACACAAAAATCAAATCGCCTCGGGTGTACGCCAGCACCTTTTTGTTGGGTTCCAAATACAATTGCTGTGCAGGACCAGCCAAAAGCA
>JBANGF010000350.1:0-3744 GCA_037975655.1 Bacteroidota bacterium
ATAGGCGTGGTATTGTCCTGGTGCATGATCACATGAAGTCCGTTGTCCAAGGTAAATTCCTTGAATTCAATTTTAGTCTGAGCCGCCAGAGGAAGGACGATCCATCCCAAGAGAAGACTCAAAAGAATTATTTTTTTCATGTTACTAAAGGTTGGTTATAAAAGGTATTGGATTAAGTACGGAGTTGATCTTGAATTGGTTTTGACAAACATAGGTCCTTTTTTCAGAAAGCGCTACTAGGTTGCATTTTTGAAGAATAGTGTCCTGATTTTTTTTTACAGCTACCCAAATTATGCCAAAAATAAACCCTGCTTTTGGCCTCCAAACTGGATGAATCTGCTCGTAACCTGTTGTAATTCGGACAATTCAATGTGCGAATTCGAACAAGTTAATTGAGATCGTTACTTAGTTTTAGGGCTTTAATCGGGTCAAAATCTCCTTTGCCTCATGCCACTTCAATCTTGGACCAAACTGGCTTACGATGCGCGAACTGGCCATAGAGGCGAGCTTTCCACTCTCGGCATAGGAATGTCCATTGGTGATTCCATAGAGGAATGCTCCGGCAAACATGTCCCCAGCACCATTGCTATCGATGGCCTGTGTTGGATAGGGTTCGATGTCGATGAAAGTATCTCCGTCGTAGATCATGGCTCCATTTTTCCCCATCGTGATGACAAAATGCTTGGCGGCCTTTTTCATTTCTTCACGTGCTTCTGCTAGCGTGCTTTTGCCCGTATACAACATGGCTTCCTCTTCGTTTGCAAAAAGAAGATCCACACTTGGACCGATCACATCGTCAAAGTTGGCCTTAAAATACTTGACCATGGCTGGGTCGGAAAAGGTCAAGGCCACCTTTGTTCCTGCTTGCTCAGCTACTTTTTTGGCATGCAGCATGGCTTCTTTGCCATTGGGAGAGGTCACCAAATAACCTTCGATAAATAAATAAGAAGAATCCTTGATGGCTTCGTCGTGCACATCCTGGCTGGAGAAATTCTGCGTGATCCCCAAAAAGGTATTCATCGTACGCTCCGAATCTTCGGTAACCATCACCAAGCACTTGCCCGTCACCCCTGTCTGGAGTTGCGCAGAAGTCAAGGCAATATCCACTCCAGAATCAATCAAATCTTGGAGGTAAAAATGCCCCAATTCGTCATTGGCTACCCGGAAGCAATAGAAAGATTTTCCTCCAAACTGGCTAACTGCGACGACGGAGTTGGCTGCAGATCCACCCGCTTGTTTTTTGGCTTCCGCATGGTGGATGACCTGCATGAGGTGGTTTTGACGCTCCTCATCTACTAGGGTCATGAGGCCTTTCTCTACCCCATTGTCCGCAAAAAACTGGTCGGTTACTTTAAACTCAATGTCTACTAAGGCATTTCCGATGCCAGTTACGTTGTACTTTTTCATTTTCTAGTTATTGGAGGTGTATCTTGTTTATTCGGCTTTTGTTGCTGGAACTAGGTCCGGTCATTTCGTTGTTATGTATAGGGCCTTACCGCTTCAGCTAGTCAAAAATCGGGTGTCTTTCGAAAGGTTTTTCACGATCAAAAAGGTAACGGTAGGTGTGGTGGGTTTTGTAAATCTCTGCAAGCAATTGCTCACAAACGCGCATCATCTTGGGATTGAAATCACCAATCCAGTTCATTTCAATAGTCTTGTAAGGAAAAGAGGCTTTTCCGCTCATCTTGTCGTAACTCAACACAATGGCACTTTC
Organism: Bacteroidota bacterium; assembly: GCA_037975655.1. Classification (GTDB taxonomy): domain Bacteria; phylum Bacteroidota; class Bacteroidia; order Cytophagales; family Cyclobacteriaceae; genus Algoriphagus. The sequence goes on from JBANGF010000350.1 coordinate 1,715, forward strand.
TACGCCCTTCCCTTGGTGTTCGGGAACGACCCCAAAGACCAGGCCGAGCATTTTATTGGGAGGAAAAAAGGTTTTGTACCAAAGAAATTTAAGCTTTCCGATTAGGTCCATTTTCCCATTGACGTGCTTGAAAATTTGATTGATCTCGGGGATCTGAATGAAAAATCCGACAGGCTCTCCCTTGTAAAAAGCAAAGTAAATCAAGCGTGGATCTAAAATGGGTTTCATCTTGGCAAACATCAATTGTGCCTCCTTGAGCGCGATGGATTTGCCCAAGTGTCGGGCCCAAGCCTTGTTGTACACCGTCATGAAATATTCAGGAGCCTTCTCTTGGAGTTCTTTCCCCTTGATGTAACGAAAGCTGTAATCTTTATTTTCCAGAATAACCTGGGCACGCTGGATCATCTTTTGGCCAAAGCCTACATTTTGCACATTTCGAGCATAGGTGTATTGCTTGAAATAGAGTTGAAACCCATAGTTCTCGAAAAAGGTCTGGTAGTATCCAAAATTCCAGGGCATGTTGTAATTCGGCTCCGAAAATCCATCGACCAAGAGTCCCCACCACTTGTCTCGCTCACCAAAATTGATCGGTCCATCCATGGCCTCCATCCCCTCGCTTTGGAGCCAGGCTTTGGCTTGATCAAACAATAGAAAAGCAGCATCTTGATTGTCAATGCATTCAAAAAATCCAACTCCGCCTGTAGGCTGCTTTTCCTTCATCTTGGGGTTGATAAAGGCAGCAATCCGGCCAATGGTCAGCCCAGATTCATCCTGGAGCAACCAGCGCTTGGCCTTGGCTCCATTTCTAAAAAGTTTGTTGGTCTCCGCATGGAAAAGCCCCTCAATGTCTTGATCGATTGGGCGAATCCAATTTTTCTCGTTGCGATACAACCACACAGCAAGCGCTAGAAATGCTTTTTGGTGTGCAGGGGTAACGACTTCGATCAATTTCATTTAAAGGGGATTTGATGCGAAGTTACTAGGAAAGAATCATTTGGGAAAAAGGATAGGGAAATAGAATAGAAATAGAGTGGAAATAGACTCTGCTTCGTTAAAAGGGAGGGAGAAACAAGAACCGGTAGCCAAGATAGTAGCTAGTATCCTACCTACGGCAGGCAGGCAAGTAGCAAGAAGCACTCAACAAGGTTTGTAGTTCAGTTCAATGATTCCCCACTTCGGAATTCTTGATTCAAAGTTCAGTATTCGACATTAGCTTTGAATTCCGTGTTTCGCCTGCCTGCCGCAGTCAGGTAGCTCGTACTTCATAACTGGTACTTGGCAATTCACTTTTTTCAATTCGTTTAATTCCCCAATTGAAACATTCCCGGCCCAGAAACTCCAAGTCCTCCATCTGGAGTTAGCACAAAAAACTGTGGCTTAACCATGCCGTTTTGGGTTTGGTAGGGTCGATACAATCTTGATCTATTTTGAGTAGATGTGGTTTGAGGATTTGAAATTCGTTCGGAATCATTGGAATCACTTCCTTCGAATACTTGCTCACTCACAAGCTGTCCCTTAAAATCATACTGCTTCCAGGTGCCTCGCTTCTGTCCTGCGGCGTAGGTGCCCGAACTAGCAACCAAGCTAGTTTGCGGGAAATAGGTAAACCAGGTGCCCGTTCGCAAGCCATTGACGTATCTCCCCTTCTCGAGACGATTCCCTTCCCCATCATACATCACCCGCCTGCCATCTCCATTAGTTAGGCTTCCCGCATCCAAAATTTCTCCCAGTCGAGTAGTAAATGCACTGATCTCAGTCAAAACTCCATCTTTAAAGGATTCTTCTTGATGCACAAAACCTTCCTTTCCTAGCACTTGCCATGTGCCATTTTTTGCGCCATTTACATAATTCCCCTTCTGGTAAAATTCGGGCACCAAAGGATAAATCTCCTTCCATTCTGCTACCCGATCCCCTTTTTGATATAGCCCCTTCGAAAGCAAGCGACCTTGATCATCGTAGTCTTCCCAAACCCCTTCCAAAATCCCTTTCGAAAAATTCGCTAGGATGGCCAACTTTCCGTCCGAATGAAA
>JBANGF010000009.1:0-6852 GCA_037975655.1 Bacteroidota bacterium
CCGAAAAAATTCAAATACGTGGAGATGTTTCTAGCCAGTACATTTCGGCAATCTTGATGATTGCTCCGCTACTACCGCTAGGATTAAAACTCGAATTGGAAGGCAAAGTCGGAAGCCGAACCTACATCGAAATGACCTTAGAACTGATGGCACAATTTGGTATTGTGTACAGTTGGGAAGGAAATACTATTCAAATCAACCCCCAATCCTACCAACCCAGCCACTTTGCTGTGGAGAGCGATTGGTCGGGAGCGAGTTATTGGTTTAGTTTGCTCGCATGTGCCGATTCAGGATACTTTTTTCTGAAAGGGCTTAAAGCAAAAAGTTTGCAAGGAGATGCTGCCATCGTAGAAATCATGGCACATTTGGGTATCCGAAGCACTTTTCAAGAAGGTGGGCTTTTACTTGAAAAACAAAGAGTGACTGGCCTAAAAAGTTGGGATTTCACCCATTGCCCTGATTTGGCGCAGACCGTGGCTGTGACCTGTGCTATTTTGGGACAAAACGCCGTGTTCACAGGATTGGAAAGCCTACGCATCAAGGAAACAGATCGAATCTATGCCTTGCAGCAGGAATTGGCAAAGTTCAATGCCGAGTTACGGGAAATTTCTCCTGACACTTTCCAGGTGATTCCCTCGGTGACCATGCCGCGAAGGGTGCAAATTCACACCTACGAAGATCACCGCATGGCCATGGCCTTTATGCCTTTGGTGACCAAAACTGAATTGTGGATTGAAGATCCAGAAGTAGTCAATAAATCCTATCCAAGTTTTTGGAAGCAGGTAGAGCAGGCCGGCATTCGTCAAGAAATTCTTTCCCCAAATTTGCTATGATCGTTGCCATTCAAGGGATTTCAGGATCTTTTCACCATCAAGTAGCCCTATTAAATTTTGGAGATCAGGCCAAAGTCCTCCCCTTTCTCACCTTTGAGGAGGTAGCAAAATCTGTTGCCTCTGGTACAGCAGATGTGGGGGTGATGGCTATCGAAAACTCGATAGCAGGTGCGATATTACCCAATTACGACCTGATCGATCGATACGAGCTTTCCATTTATGAAGAGTACTACTTGCCCATTTCCCATCATTTGATGGCTTTGCCAGGGCAATCTATCGATGACCTCACCGAGGTTCGTTCCCACCCCATGGCCTTGCTGCAGTGCAAAGCCTTCCTAGCTCAGTGGCCAAAGATTCGGTTAATTGATGACCAAGATACAGCTTCGGTAGCCAAGCGAATCCAAGAAGAACAGCTCTTGGGTGTGGCGGCCATTGCCAGCGAAATTGCGGCAGTAAGCTATGGATTACAAATTTTAGCGCCACAAATTCAAACCGTAAAGGACAATTTCACCCGATTTATCTTTCTTACTCAAGAAAAATCCAAAACTCAAGAAGAAGCTAATAAGGTTTCTTTCAAAATCACCATTCGCAATGAGGCCGGAGGATTGGCCAAACTCCTCACGATGCTAGCAGAAAAAAATCTGAATTTGAGTAAAATTCAATCCATCCCCCTGATGGACAAGCCCTGGGATTATGCCTTTTTTATTGACGCTGAATTCAATGATTCCGTTTCCTATAAGGAAGCAATTGAACAGATGAGAAGTGAGTTTGGGGAATTGAAAATTTTTGGAGAATACCGAAGCAGAAAAGGATGAAGGGATTTGCCACACGTATTGAAAGCGTAGAGGAGTACTACTTTTCAGCCAAACTTCGAGAAGTAAGCAGTCTCCTCGCAGAAGGAAAGCCTGTGCTGAACTTAGGGATAGGATCTCCAGACTTAAGTCCTGATCGCAGTGTAATCGATGCCCTTAAAAGCACTGCTGAAAACGAACAGGCGCATGGCTACCAAGGCTACCAAGGTATCCCCGAACTAAGGACGGCTATGGCTAATTATTATGCCAGCGAATTTGGGGTGCAACTGGATCCAAACCAGGAAATCCTCCCGTTGATGGGCTCCAAAGAAGGAATCTTTCAGGTAAGCATGGCTTTTTTGAATCCTGGAGACCAGGTTCTGATTCCCAATCCAGGCTATCCCACCTACACAGCAGTCACCCAATTGCTTGGAGCAAGCCCCATTTACTACAGCTTGGATTTGAGCAAACAGGGTCGTCCCAATTTGGAGGATCTAGAGCTTTTGAACTTGAGTCGAGTCAAACTGATGTGGATCAATTACCCACACATGCCCACGGGAGCTCCTGGCTCGGAGCAAGTGTTGGCTGAGCTCATTGCTTTTGCGCAGCGGCATGACATCCTACTTGTCCATGATAATCCCTACAGCCATATTTTAAATCCGAATCCTAAGAGCTTGCTATCGCTACCTGGAGGAAAGGAAGTGGGTTTGGAACTCAACTCCCTCTCCAAAACTTTCAATATCCCCGGTTGGCGCGTCGGAATGCTTTGCGGAAAAGCAGATTGGGTAAATGCAGCGCTTAAAGTCAAATCCAATATGGACTCCGGCATGTTTCTGGGCCTTCAGAAGGGAGCTACTGCTGCACTTTTACTTGGAAAAACCTGGTTTGAAAGACAGAATGAAATCTATACCAGTCGGAGAAAGCTTGTTTGGACCCTTGCCGATCACTTGGGATTGACTTATGATCGAGAAGCCGCAGGCTTATTTGTTTGGTGTCGCGTACCAGTAGGAACTTCAGCAGAAGCATTGGTTGACCAGTTGCTTTACAAAAAAAATATTTTCATTACCCCAGGAAAAATTTTTGGTTCAGAGGGAAACGACTATATCCGAATCTCCCTTTGTCTGCAAGAATTCAAAATCTTGGAAGCCATCAACCGAATCAAACCTAGCCACTAATATGAAAAAAATTCACCTTGTAGGATTGGGTCTCTTGGGAGGGTCCTTTGCCCTCGCAGCCAAACAGAAATTTCCAGAATTGCAGTTGTCTGGTCAGGATGCTAATCCTCAACACCTCCAAGATGCACTGGACCTAGGAATCATTTCCGTGATCAAGTCTATTCCAGATGCTGACACAGATTTAGTGATTTTAGCAACTCCTGCAGATACCTTAGGGGATTTATTGATCCAAACCTTGGCACAAATTGGACCTAACACCCTAGTTTTTGACTTAGGTTCCACCAAGGCCAAGCTGTGCAGTTTGGTCGCTGCACATCCCAAGCGCGCACAGTACCTAGCTGCACATCCAATTGCGGGCACGGAATATTCTGGTCCCAAGGCTGCAGATGCAGGGCTATTGGATCGAAAGGTGATAATCCTCTGTGAGCTGGAAAAGACGGATTTGCATCTCAAGGAAAAAGCCTATCAACTATTTGATGCCTTGAACCTGAAACTTCGGTTTATGGATCCAGCCGAACACGACCGCCACCTGGCGTTTGTGTCACACCTCTCCCACCTGACTTCCTTTATGCTAGGCAAAACCGTCCTTCAAAAAATGGAAGATGAAAAAAATATCTTTGACATGGCGGGTTCGGGTTTTTCTTCTACTGTCCGTCTAGCCAAGTCTAGCCCAGACATGTGGGCCCCTATTTTTCTTGAAAACAAAGAAAATGTACTTGCAGCTTTGGATGGATACATCGCCAACCTGAGCGCCTTCCGGGAAAAAATAGCAAATGAGGAAGGTGAAAGTTTGAAAAAAGAAATGGGCGAAATCAACGCCATCCGCGGTATTCTAGATTTTGGAAAGTAAGTCTTCGCATCAGGATTAGTTAATACGGGCTTTCAGTTAGGTTGGAATGGGTGGAGCTAACTCTAAAATCTTTTCTTAACTTGACTACTCAATTTATTTTAATTCCATGCTACGATACCTTTTAATTTTTCTTTTACTTGGCTCCCTTCGAGTAGAAGCGCAGGACCTATGGACTGCCGTATCACCCAATACTGAAGCAACTGCTCGTCATGAAAGTTCGTTTGTAGCCTCCGGAGGAAAGCTATACGCAGTAGGAGGTCGAGGGGTACGACCTGTAGAGGAATTTGATCCCCAAACCAACACTTGGGTTAAGGTGGCAGATGCTCCGATGGAAATCCACCATTTTCAGGCAATATCCTTTCAAGATGAACTCTGGATTGTAGGAGCTTTGACGGGCAACTATCCGCATGAAACCCCAATTCCAAACATTCTGATCTTCAATCCCAAAACCAAAACCTGGCGAGAGGGACCTGCACTTCCAAAAAATCGAGAACGCGGTTCTGCAGGGGTGGTAGTCCGCCAAAATAAGATTTACCTAGTTTGTGGAATCCAAGACGGACACTTCGATGGCTTTGTGCGCTGGTTTGATGAGCTAGACCCAAAGACAGGAACTTGGAGATCCTTACCTAGTGCACCAAGAGCACGAGATCATGTCAGTGCAGCACTAGTTGATGGCAAGCTTTACCTCGCTGGGGGACGCACCTCCTATGCCAAAATAGGCAAGGTCCTAGAACTAACCAACAAAGAGGTGGATGTTTTTGATTTTAAAACAGAAACTTGGTCTACTCTAGAAACTGAGCTACCCACACTTCGTGCTGGAAATTCCAATTTGGGCATTGGCCCTTACTTGGTAGTAATGAATGGAGAAAGTTCAGCACAAACTCCTGCTCATGCAGAGGTAGAAGTTCTAGATACACGAAGCAATACTTGGAGCAAGCTACCCAATCTACTACAGGGCCGCCACGGCACGGGTACCGCCTATTTAAATGGAAAAATATGGGTTCATGCAGGTTCCGCCAATCGCGGTGGGGGACCCGAACTCAGTACTATGGAAGTGCTGGACTGGAAAAAATAAGTACTACCGAGTCCCAGAAAACTCTTTTCGGTTCAATTTTTCTTTAATTTCCAAGCGTAAAAACCAGTTTAAGTGACTCCCTCCCCTGCTACATCTAGCTCTGAAGAAAAGCTCCCTCGAAATCTTGGACTTTGGGGCATTTGGATGCTGGTGGTGAACGGATTGATTGGTGCAGGAATTTTTGGTTTACCCAGTGGAGCGGCAGCCCTTGCTGGCGAGTATAGCGTGCTGGTCTATGCATTTTGTGCGCTTTTGATCCTACCGATTATTTTGTGTTTCGCTGAACTGGGAAGCTATTTTCGGGGCACGGGTGGCCCCATCCGTTACGGAACCTTGGCCTTTGGCCCATTTGTAGGATTCCAAGGGGGATGGTTATACTACTTGGCTCGGTTGATCTCCTTTTCGGCGAATACAGTCTTACTCACCGATTCCATCGCCTATTTCATAGATGGGGCAGGCACGGGTACGGGAAGGATTATTTCTTTGGCGGTGATTTGTGTAGGATTGAGTGTAATCAATGTGCTTGGGTCCATCGAATCGATACGCTCCATGACATTGTTTACGGTTATCAAATTCGCAGTGCTCATTCTCCTTCCCCTCGGCGGATTTATCCTTTTGGGCGCAGAGGTAATTCCCAGTTTTGAAAGCCCCATTCCCCCCACCGAGGATTTGGGAGCAGCTGCCTTGCTTTTAATCTATGCTTTTGTTGGATTTGAGGGAGCGGTAGTACCCGCGGGTGAGGCCAAGCGTCCTGAGCGCGACATGCCTTTGGGATTGTTGCTAGGTTTGGCCGTAGTGGCTGTCTTGTACATGGTGATCCAACTCGTATCGCAGGCTGCCTTGCCCGATCTTGCCAACTCCAAAACTCCCTTGCTGGATGTATCAGCGAGTCTTTTTGGGCCTGTCGGCGCCATTGTATTGATGATAGGGGTTGCAGCTTCGGTACTTGCCAACCTGGTCAGTTCCATGTTTTCCGCTACCCGAGTGACCTATGCCCTTTCTCTTGAAAAATCGCTACCGCGCTGGTTTGGAGAGGTTCATTCCCGATTTTTGACTCCTGCCAACTCAGTCGTGTTTTTTGGAGTTGCTGCCTTTTTATTGGCTGCTTTTGGCTCATTTACCGTATTGGCGGCGATGACCGTGCTTTCTCGACTCTTTTTGTATGGCATGAGCTGTGCAGCCATTCCTAAGCTGCGGCCCCAATTCCGTGGAGCCGGACGATTCATCTTAAAGGGGGGCTATCTGATCCCCATTTTGGGAATTGCTGCTTGTCTGTGGCTGATGATGCAGGTCAGCGAGCGATCCATTTGGATGACGGCTATTTTTGTAGGTATAGGTTCCTTGCTTTTCTGGATTGGGAAAAAGCAGGGTTAATCCTTTTTCCTCACTTCATTACCCCACCCTTAATCGATTACAGTCGTTTACAAACGGTTTTAAATACTTACCTCCCGATTTTTGTTTTTCCTTTTTTCGAAGTTTGAGACATCAATTTTTCAATCTTTTTTAAGCGGGATTATACCTGCCTCACCTCAATTTTTAATTCGATGAATGCATTAAAAAACAAAGTTCAGCTCATTGGGCACCTCGGCAGCAAGCTTGACCTAAAAAGCTTGGAATCTGGAAAATCTGTTGGCAACGTCAGTATTGCCACTTCAGAAGTTTACAAAAATCAAAAAGGGGAACGTGTAGAAGAGACCATTTGGCACAATCTAGTGGCCTGGGACAAGACTGCAGAGAACTTGGCTAAATTCACGGACAAGGGCTCGGAAATTGCCGTAGAAGGCAAACTGACCAATCGGAGTTACACCGACAAAAACGGCGACAAAAAAACGGTCACCGAGATCGTTGTCAATGAATTCCTACTTCTAGATAAGAAGCCGAAAGAGCTTTAAGTCAAGATCCCCTAGGGAATGTTGCTTGAAGTAGGATTTACTTTCTTCCCAGCATTTCCCGGGGCTTTTTTGTTTTATAGAAGGAGATTGGGAATCCTAAACCCATAAAATCTGTATCCATTCCCGGATTATTTCCTTGATTTACTTCAACCGGGTTTGTCCAAGGATTTCTTTCCATTCTGGCGCAGCTTTTCCATCTGGATAATCTTGTCCCAAGAGGCGGAAGATAGTACGTG
>JBANGF010000046.1:0-4845 GCA_037975655.1 Bacteroidota bacterium
AGAGATATCATAGCCTAGTTTAGAGAAGTCAATTGTTAAGGTAGCGCTTTTTACTACGCCCATGTCCTCCAATTTCTTCATTCGCACATGGACTGTTCCTGAAGAAACGAATACTTTTTTAGCTATTTCCGTGTATGGCGTCTTCGCATCTTCGTTAAGTAAAGAGATAATCTTTAGATCAACATTATCGATATCTAAAATTTTGTCCATTTTTCGGGGTGTGATTTAAATGATTTTTAATAAAGAACGTATAAAATTATTGATTGTTTAAAATATTACAAAATTATTTTTTCAATTTGCAATTTTGTTCAAAATCTATTTCCTTTGGGAATCAATTCTAAAGCCAAATTTAATTTTGGGAAATTGAATTACTAATTCAAAAAATAATAGTCCAATTGAATTAGGCCGAAGAATTGAAATTGAAAAAGAACTTTTAATCTCTAAAGTTATATTTGGGTTTATATTCTGAAAAGGGTCTTGTCTATGACGAGACCTTTTTGTTTTGGAGGTTTTTGCAACCATATTTTTTTTTGAGCGGCAAGCAAATCTCTCGTACTCTTCCTTATTTTTCGCTAGTCAACGATCCTATCCATGAAAAAACAACTCTTCTTTTTATCTGCTTTCTTCCTTTCAACTGTGGTGATAGCACAAGTAAGGCCTTTTGTACCCGAACAAGTGTTTCCTGAGAAAAACACAAAAAGCAAGCACTACCTTGTTTCAGGAGAACGCCACGGCACTTCTTTTTTCAAGAAGTTCGAATTTCCGGAAGTAGAGTATCGTCCTGGTACCACCCTCGACTTTACGAAGTACCACACTGTTGATGTGATGTACCATTGGTACGAGACCTGGGCTAAGCAGTATCCCGAATTGGTGGATCTCTACGTAGTTGAAAAATCTTTTGAAGGAAGGCCCATTTACCAAATGACGCTGACCAATAAAAAAACAGGCAAGGATACCGACAAGCCGGCGGCTTATTTTGAAGGAGGACGGCATTCCGGGGAAATCACCTCGAGCGAGTCCATTCTATGGTTGACCCAGCACCTGTTGGAGAATTATGGAAAAGACCCTGAAATCACTGCCCTATTGGATTCCAAGGTAATTTACCTACGCCCACAGAACAATCCAGATGGATCCAACATGTACTTGTATACCGCTCAGCGCAATCGTAGTACGGTAAAGCCTCAGGATACGGATCGAGACGGAATGTTGGATGAAGATCCAGAGGAGGATTTGGATGGTGATGGCATCCTCTACCAGGTACGTAAAAAGGCTGTCACTCCAGAGGAAAAAGAAAAGGCAAACTACATTCTCGATCCTCGAGATCCTAAAGGGCGTTTGATGAAGCAAACTTTTCCAGGAAAAGGTGAATACTTGATGTACAGCGAAGGGATAGATAACGACGGAGATGGGCGATACAACGAAGATGGAATTGGAGGATTGGACCTTCACCGCAACTATCCTGAAAACTGGAGACCCAATACGGGAGGAGACCTCACGGGAAGGGGATACACTCAGTTTGGCGCAGGGGAATACCCGCTCAGCGAAATTGAATCCAGAGCCACAGTCTTGTGGATGATGAGTCACCCCAATATTTCGGTGGTCAACTCCATGGATACCCGAGTACCTATGCACCTTCGTCCACCTTCCACTTCCAAAAGTGAGGAACGCATGTACCCACAGGATTTGGCGATTTACAAGGAAATGGACCAACTGGGACTTTCCTTTACCGCCTATCCTTGGGCTGGGGATGTGTACGAAACCTATGCCACCCGCTACAAGGTGAATTCCCTGACAGGAGACCCCCTAAAGCCGGAACCGCTTTTCGGTCACGGCCCAGACTTCGGTTACTTTTACTATGGCAGCATTTGGTACGGGGATGAATTGTGGAACAATGGTGCTATGAAAGACTACGACAACGATGGCATCTATGACGATTACGACGGTCTGATGTGGGATGACGAGGCCAATGGAAGCAAAGGTTTCAAGGTTTGGACTGCCTTTACTCATCCTGAATTGGGTGAGGTAGAATTGGGCGGTTTCCATCCCAAATTCTTTGGACAAAATGGTCCTCCTTGGCAATTGGAAAGTTGGGCAAAGAAACAAGCGCTCTTCAACCTTGCCATGGCAAAAAGACTTCCTCAGCTCACTGTTAATGATTTGAAAGTAAAAAAACTAGCTGCTGGTGAATTCCAAGTGACGCTAACCTGGACCAATTCTGGTAAGTTGCCTGTGGCATTGGAACAAGCGAAACTTGTTAAAATCGTGCAAGAGGATCGCGTATCCTTGGATTTTGAAAAGGACTTGCTGAAAGGAGATCAAGATGCTACTGTTCGCATCGTTACGCCGAGCCTCTACGACAAAACCATCTACTCGGGCTACACCGGAGTGGGAGAGAAGAAAACTGCCACTTTTGTGGTCAGGGTGAAGGGGGATGCCCCTGTCAAAGGGAAAATCAAACTATCCTCCACCCGAGGAGGATTTATCGAAAAAGAATTTACGTTATCCAATTAAACCCTAGCATGAGAAATTCACGAAGTGCTTTCGGATGGGTAGTTGCCCTTCTACTTATTTCCCAATCGCTGATTGCCCAGCAAAAACGATCCCTGACCCACGCCGATTACGACGGGTGGGAGAGCCTTTCTTCAGAGAAAATTACCAAAAATGGACTATTTGTAGGTTACCAGATTTCCCCTCAAGATGGGGATGGTCGATTGGAGATATTTCCCTACAAGACTCCCACCAAAAAGACCGTAATTCCACGCGGAAATGGGTTTTTGTTTACCTCGGACGATGCTTATGCTGTGGGAAAAATTGCTGCGCAAAAGGATTCGGTCTATGCTTTGAAATTGAAGAAAAAGAAGGCAGACGATCTTCCCAAGGACAGTCTTTTTATTCTGCATTTGGCTTCTGGCAAATTGGAGAAATTGGCTCGAGTGAAGTCTTTTGCCACCCCTACGGAAAAAGGCAGTTGGATTGCCATCCACTTTGAAAAGGAAATAGCCCCAAAGGAAAGTCCAAAGGGTGCTGCTGCTTCGGATTCGACCAAGAAAGTAGAAAAGCCTAAGAAAACTGATGGAACCAAACTACTCGTTCGATCCTTGGATGGGGCGGTTTCTTGGGAACTGAATCGGGTAAAGTCATTTAGCTTCTCGCCAAATGGGGATTACTTGTATTATTTGCTTGCTGAAGAAGAAAAACAGGACAATGCAGCCTTGCATGTACTTGAATTGGCATCTGGAGCGCAGCGTTTGGTGCACGAAAAGATGACTACCTACACCCGCATGGCTTTTTCTCCCCAGTCGGCTTACTTATCATTCGTAGCCAGTGACGACTCCCTTAAAGCCAAGAAGCCTAGCCACAAACTGTTGGTATACGACGTCAAGAAACAGTCTATGGCCGTTGAAATCGATAAATCAGCCGTGAAACTCGATAATAGCCGAATTAGTCCCGACGCATCACTCCGATTTTCTGAAGATGAATCCCGCTTATTTTTCGGGGTCACCAAGGAATACCAAGACTATGCCTATGAAAATGATACTACGCTGCTAGATGAGGATCGCGTAAGTCTTGATATCTGGGGCTGGCAAGATGCAGAGATTCAACCCATGCAATTGAAAAACAAGTCCCAGGAAGAAAAGAAGAGTTACTTGGCGGTACTTTCCCTAAAAGACCAGCAGGTTGTTCAATTGACAACACCTGAGGTGGATGAGGTGCAGTTAGAAAACAAAATCACCAAAAGCATCGCTCTGGCTTGGACAGATGCTCCTTACAGACGGAATTACAGTTGGGACATCCAGTTGGGCAGAGACTTGTATCTCTTGGATTTGGCAACGGGCAAGATGGAATTGATTGAAAAAAGTGCCTCAGGATCTGCAAGACTTTCTCCATCGGGGCAATATGCCTATTGGTATGCAGCAAAAGATAGCGCTTGGGTGGCTTATGACCTCAAGTCAAAAACCAAAATTAATTTGACCCAGGCCTTACCCGTACCAATCTACGATGAATTGAATGACTCCCCTTCCTTGCCGAGTAGTTATGGAGTAGAGGGATGGTTTGCGGGAGATGTGGCCTTGTTGGTGAATGATCGTTTTGATATTTGGAAGATTGATCCTCGAAATCCAAGTGCCGCCCAAAACATAACTTTAGGGGAGGGCAGAAAACAACAAATCACTTTCCGCAGGGAGCGATTGAAGGTAGATGAGGTGGAGATTGATTCCAAAGAAGCCTTAGTGCTCTCTGCTTTCGATGAGAAAACTAAGAAGAGCGGTTATTTCATTGGAGATTATTCTGGCAAAAAACTACCCAAGCAATTGCTATTCACGGATCACCGTTATGCTGGACTGAAGAAGGCCGAAAATTCCAATCAGGTCCTTTTGAGAAGGTCGACTTATGTGGAGAATCCAGACCTTTACTTGGGTGACTTGAGTTTTGCTTCCTTGGTGAAAGCCTCTTCCTTAAACCCTCAGCAGGCCAATGTCAAGTGGGGAAATGTCAAACTAGTATCCTACTTGGCACAGGATGGCACGCCCTTACAAGGACTCTTATTTACTCCAGAAGGATTTGATGGGGTCAAAAAATTCCCCATGATGGTGTATTTCTACGAGCGGAATAGCGAAACATTGCACAATTACCGTGCTCCTGCACCTAGCCGATCTACGATCAATATCCCTTATTTCGTGAGCAATGATTACGTAGTTTTTGTCCCAGACATCAAGTACGACTTAGGCCTTCCTGGACCAAGTGCTTACGACTGTATCCTTCCGGGTGTACAGGCAGTACTTGCCCAAGGGGGAGTGGATGCTGCAAACATGGCCATCCAAGGCCAAAGTTGGGGCGGATACCAGG
>JBANGF010000047.1:0-6257 GCA_037975655.1 Bacteroidota bacterium
TACAGCTACTGCTGCTACTGATTCCTTGTCTTCCGAAGACTCTTTGAGAAATGCCTTGGAAAAACAGTTGGAGAAAATTGATCCACTTAATCCAAACGCAGGGGTATCTCCACTGGTAGCATTGATGAAGGCCAACTATGGCTTGGTATATGATGTTCGCGATACCGTGATCATCAACCGTATTTTGAAAAATGAGCGGTATCAGTCTTTCTTGCCTAAGAATTTGAAACTCCTTTGGGGCATCAAGCCAACCAAAGCAGACGATGGCACAGAGATTTTAGAATTGTATGCCATTAAATTGAAGAAAGGCTCTGACCAGGCTCCACTTGAAGGAGACGTGGTAACCGATGCTCGCCAGACCCTAGACCAAACTTCTCAGCCTGCCGTGTCCATGCAAATGAATGCCGATGGAGCGAGAAAATGGAGAAACCTAACTGCTGAAAATGTAGGCAGAAGAATCGCTGTTGTCCTTGACGACTACGTATACACTGCTCCAATGGTGAACGGTGAGATTCCAAACGGACAGTCTGAAATCTCCGGTAACTTCACCTTGTTGGAAGCTCAGGATTTGGCCAACATCTTGAAATCTGGTTCCCTACCAGCACCTACCCAAATCGTAGAAGAAAGCATCATCGGCCCTACCCTTGGTAAGGAAGCACAAAATCAAGGGATCATTTCCATGATCGCAGGTCTTGCGCTAGTGGTCTTGTTCATGGTGGCCTACTATGCTAAAGGTGGCTTGGTAGCTGTGGCTGCCTTGGTATTCAACATTTTCTTCATCTTGGGTATCCTTGCTCAATTGGGTACTGCATTGACCCTACCCGGTATTGCAGGTATTGTGCTGACCATGGGTATGTCGATTGATGCGAACGTATTGATCTTCGAGCGTATCAAGGATGAACTCAAGAATGGAGTCAATTTATTATCTGCAATCAATATCGGTTACGACAAAGCCTTCTCGGCGATCTTGGATGGTAACGTGACCACTTTCTTGACTGGTGCCATTTTGTATGCTTTGGGCCAAGGTCCTGTCAAAGGATTTGCAATCGTATTGATGATTGGTATCGCTTGTTCCTTCTTCTCTTCCGTATTCATCACCCGTGTGATTATCTCTTGGATGACTAAAAAAGGGGACAAGAGCAGCATCTCTTTTGCTACGCCGTTTGCCAAAAACTCACTTTCTGCCTTGAACATCGACTTCATGAGCAAAAGAAAGATTGCTTACATCGCCTCTACATCCATCATCGTGATTGGTTTGGGTCTTGCTGTAGTCAATGGCTTGAAATTAGGGGTAGACTTTACTGGTGGACGTTCCTATGTCGTAGCCTTCAACCAACCGATGGTCCCTTCTGATTTGAAAGTAGGTCTAGATGGGGAATTTGATGGATCTGTGGAAGTGAAAACTTATGGTTCAAATAATGTCCTGAAAGTGACTACTTCCTACTTGATCAACGAAGACGATGATGCTTCCAATAAGGAAGTAGAAAGTAAAGTGAAAGAAGGTATCGCAGCAGTAACTGGGTTTACTTTCGTAGAAAATTCTACTCAACTTGGAGACAAGCAATTCTCCATTACTGGCTCTTCAAAAGTAGGTGCGACTGTGGCGAACGACATCAAAGCATCCTCGGTCGAAGCCATGCTTTTGGCCTTAATTGCCATCTTCTTGTACATCTTGATGCGTTTCCGTAAGTGGCAGTTCTCCTTGGGAGCGATTGTGGCTTTGGCACACGATGCACTCTTCGTGATTGCAGCGTTCTCGATTGCCGGTACCTTTGGGGCCAACTTCGAAATTGACCAAGTGTTCATTGCGGCTATCTTGACGGTCATCGGTTACTCCATCAACGATACGGTAATTATCTATGACCGTATCCGTGAAAATGTGGAAAACAGAGGCTCTCGCAAACTGCTTAAAGTATTCAACGATTCGATCAACGAAACCTTGAGCCGTACCTTGATTACCTCTTTCACCACCTTGATCGTGGTGATTGTCCTCCTCTTCTTTGGAGGTGAGGTATTGAGAGGGTTCTCCTTCGCTCTATTTGTAGGTATTGGTGTAGGTACCTTCTCTTCCATCTACATCGCGACACCTATTGTTGTGGATTTGATGAAGAAAGAAATCGAAGCAGATGGTTCTCAAAAGGAAACCAAAAAAGGCTAAGCTTTAGTTATTTCTTGAAGAAGGGCGGGAAAATTTCTCGCCCTTTTTTTTTGTGCTCGGCAGGTTGCTTACCTTAGTTGAGGCTTCGCCAAAAATGAATAAACCAGTACTCCCCATGTCAAAACTCCTTCGTGCAGCCTTAGTTGGCTACGGCTCTGTTGCTGAAAAAATGCATGCCCCACTCCTGGAAGTTTGCCCTACCCTAGACTTCGTCGCCGTAGTGGAGCGAAATGGCTTCCGCTGCCAGCAAAAGTATCCCAAAGTGCAAACCTTCCAGAGTTTGGAAGCCCTCTTGGCGGCCGATGCGGCAGACCTAATCTGCATCACTACGCCAAATGAACTGCATTTTTCCATGGCGAAGCAATGCCTTCTGGCCGGGAAGCATGTGGTCGTGGACAAACCCGTCACGCTCGTGGCCGAAGAAGCCGAGGAACTCTTGGCGCTCGCCAGATCCAAAAACTTGATCTGCAGCATTTTTCACAACCGACGTTACGATGGAGATTTCAAAACGCTCCAAGAAATTGTAGCCAAGAACCTTTTGGGTCGCCTAGTCTATCTGGAGTCCCATTTTGACCGATTCCGTCCCCAGGTATCGGAAAACTGGCGGGAAAAGGCAGTGCCAGGCAACGGAATCACCTACGACCTGGGCTCCCACCTGATCGATCAGGTAGTCCTTCTTTTTGGAAAGCCAACGGCCATTTGGGCAGATATTCAATTTCAGCGTACGAATGCCCTTTCTGACGACTACTTCGACATTGGGTTTGATTATCCTGGCTTCAAAGCGCGCGTGACCGCAGGGGCCATGGTGAATGTCCCTACGCCCAAATTCATGCTTTTGGGTGAAAAAGGCACCTACCAAAAGTTTCACCTCGATGTGCAGGAGCAGGCATTTAAGGATGGGAAAATCCCAGCTGGTGACGATTGGGGAGTAGAACCCGAAACGCGCTGGGGGCACATTCACTTCGAACAGGAAACCCAAGCCTATCCCACCCTACGCGGAGACTACCGCGTGTTTTACGAGAATGTGGCCGATGCCATTTGCGGTAAGGCACCGCTCTTGGTCACCTTGGAACAAGCAATTCCAGTGCTTCGCATTATTCAAGCCGCCTTTGTGTCGTCCAAAGAAGGACGAAAAATCAGCCAGGATGAGGGAAAATGGTAGGCAAACCGTTTTCCATTGAGAAATAAGGCTAGGTTCTTCCCTCGGCAAATCAATTAGATTCCTTAATTTTGCGCCCTATGGCAAAAACAGAAACCCCAGGCGAAAACGCCCAATTGAAAGATATCATCTCCCATGCGAAAGAGTATGGCTTTGTGTACCCGAGTTCCGAAATCTACGACGGCCTACAAGCAGTGTACGACTACGGAGCCTATGGGGTAGAGTTGAAAAACAACCTCAAGCGCCTCTGGTGGGAAAGTATGACCCGCGTGCAAGACAACATTGTCGGCATTGATGCGGCCATCTTTATGCACCCTACGACCTGGAAGGCTTCTGGCCACGTAGATTCCTTCAATGATCCCATGATCGACAACAAGGACAGCAAAAAGCGTTACCGCGCCGATGTGTTGGTAGAAGAACATGCCGCCGCCCTTGAAAAAGCTGGTCAAGCCGAAAAAGGCAAGGCACTGGTCGCTGCGCTTGCACGCCTACTCGAAGCCGAAGACCTTGCGGGTGTGCGTGACTTGATCACCAACGAAGGCATCAAATGTCCCATCTCCGGCACCTCCAACTGGACCGATGTGCGTCAGTTCAACCTGATGTTTTCCACCCAGGTGGGTTCTGTAGCGGAGGACTCCTCTACCATCTACCTACGTCCTGAGACGGCACAAGGGATATTTGTCAACTTCCTCAACGTGCAGAAGACCGCACGCATGAAGGTGCCTTTTGGCATTGCTCAGATCGGTAAAGCCTTCCGTAACGAGATTGTGGCGCGTCAGTTTATCTTCCGTATGCGGGAGTTTGAACAAATGGAAATGCAGTTTTTCGTGCGCCCTGGCACCGAACTGGAATGGTACGAAAAGTGGGCTGCCACCCGAATGGCATGGCACTTGGCCTTGGGTACGCCTGCTGACAAACTCCGCAAGCACCCGCACGAAAAATTGGCGCACTATGCCAATGCTGCCATGGACATCGAATACGAGTTCCCCTTTGGCTTCAAGGAAGTAGAAGGTATCCACTCCCGTACCGACTTTGACCTCAAATCACACCAGGAGTATTCCAAAAAGAAGCAGCAGTACTTTGATCCGGAGATCAATCAGAACTACATCCCCTACGTGATTGAAACCTCCATCGGTGCAGATCGCTTATTCTTGTTGACCCTCTGCAATGCCTATACCGAGGAGCATTCTGAGGAGAAAAGCAGAACCTATTTGAAGTTGCACCCGGCCATCGCTCCCGTAAAAGCCGCCATCCTTCCCATCATTAAGAAAGATGGCTTGCCCGAAAAAGGGCAGGAGATCGTGGAGTTGCTCAAGTACGATTTCAACATCATCTACGAAGATTCTGGATCAATTGGCAAGCGCTACACGCGCCAGGACCTGATTGGAACTCCCTTCTGTATCGCCGTGGATCACCAGACCTTGGAAGACAATACCGTCACCATCCGTCACCGAGACAGCACCGAGCAGGAGCGCGTCGCCATCTCTGAACTGCATGGCCGCATTGCCGAGGCAACTAGCTTTAGAAGGGTGTTTGAGAAACTGTAATTAGGAAGCACGAAATACGAAGTACGAAATACGGATTGAGAACTAATGTCGAATGTCTAACGCCGAGTGGTGAATTTTGAAGTAGGAATTCTAATTTCACCTGAATTCTGCTACTTCAAGAAACTACTTGATACTTGATACTTGATACTTGATACTTGATACTTGATACTTGATACTTCGTACAAAGATCCTTCTAAAACTCAATCTTCCCTCTCTCCTTCCCTTCCCCAAGCAATAGACTCTTGGGAGACTTGGAATTGAAGTACACATGGACAATATTTTGCTGCCCGTCAAAATCTTTTAGCAACAAGGTGTTTTGCACCTCCACGGACTTGGGGGTTGTTGTTGCAGCCGATTCCAGGTAAAACCAGGCGGCATCATCCTCGACTTCATAGCCCACATAGCTCAGCGGAACCAACTTTCCATTGACCCAAACCTGCGTATGCTTGAGGAGGTAAGCCTTGATTTGGCTTTCTAGTTTGGTCTTGTCTTTGGGCTTCAAAAAATCCACCGTCACCCCAGCCTCCTTACTCAAGGCCACCTCCAAATCGTCCCAGAAGATTTTCTGGGCCAGCTCCATTTTTTTCGATCCCGCATTGTAGCGGACTTCGGTCAGGGAAATAAAAAAAGGATGTAAGAGCGAAAGGCAGGCCCAAAGGGCCCAAGAAATGACAGTAAGTTGCATTTGCTAATCCAATTGTGCCGTTTGTAGGAATTATGCTGTAATATTGAACTTAATTTCTTTCTTTTCGAAGTATTTCTCCGAATATGACTTCATTTGAACTCTATTTTAAGTTAGGCCTGCAGCATATTTTAGACCTCCAGGGGTTTGACCATATTTTGTTCATTCTTTCTCTTTGCGCGGTGTATGTGGCCAGAGATTGGGCAAAAATTCTACTGCTCGTCACTGCTTTTACACTAGGACATTCCCTGACCCTGGCACTGGCCACCTTTGAGGTAGTCCAAATCCGTTCTGAAGTGATTGAGTTCCTCATTCCAGTGACCATTGCCTTTACTGCCTTGCTGACCCTGATCAAGCCCAAACCCAATTCCGGCAAAGGTATACAACTCAATTACCTGCTTGCCCTCTTTTTTGGATTAATCCATGGACTGGGATTTTCCAATTACCTCCGATCTTTGCTCGGTAAGGAAGCCTCTATCTGGCAACCCCTGCTCGCCTTCAATGTGGGGCTTGAAGTAGGGCAAATCGTCATCGTAGCAGCTTTCTTGCTCATCACCTCACTCGTACACTTAGCCGGAATGAACCGCAAGGAATGGACCTTGATCCTTTCTGCCTTCATCCTTGGAGTCGCTTGCATGATGCTCTTGGAAACCAAATTTTGGTAACCGGAGTCAATCCTTTCTTTCTAGAAATGCGTACCTTTCTCTACTG
>JBANGF010000184.1:0-2567 GCA_037975655.1 Bacteroidota bacterium
ATGTTTTGATTTTAGGAGAAAATGGTACGGGCAAGGAATTGATTGCACGCGCTATCCACGAGCGTTCCCTTCGTAGTGAAGAGATCTTTGTAGGGGTAGACATGGGTTCCATTACCGAAACACTTTTTGAGTCCGAACTTTTTGGACACAAGCGAGGAGCCTTTACCGATGCCAAAGAGGATCGGGCTGGACGATTTGAGGTAGCAGATCAGGGCACCCTTTTCTTAGATGAAATTGGCAATCTATCCATGCCCCTGCAATCCAAGCTGCTCACTGTGCTCCAAAAGCGGGAAGTGACTCGCATTGGGACCAACCAGTCCATCCCAGTGGATATCCGACTGATCTGCGCCACCAATATGCACGTGCATGACATGGTAGCTGAAAATACCTTCCGTCAAGACCTTTTGTACCGAATCAATACCGTGGAGATCTACCTTCCCCCCCTTCGAGAACGCCAAGACGATATTCCACAATTAGCCAACCATTACCTTCGGCAGTATGCGCAGAAGTACCGCAAAAACTTCCAAGGCATCCGCCCTCCAGCCATGGAACTTTTGCAGCGGTATTCCTGGCCTGGAAATATTCGAGAGCTGCAGCATGCCATCGAGCGTGCCATCATCATGGCCGATGGGGATGAACTGGATACACGGGACTTCTTTTTTCTTTCGGCAAAACCCGCTTCTGAAAAAACACAGACGAGTACTACCCTCAACTTGGATGATATGGAACGAAACACTATTCAACGTGCCATCGATAAAAACGGGGGAAACATTTCTAAAGCAGCCAAGGAACTAGGATTAACGCGAGCCTCTTTGTACCGAAGATTGGAGAAATATGGATTATAAAGTTGGCTTATTGGGGCGTATTGCCTTGCTCACCGCCACCCTCTTTCTAATGGCCTATTCCCTAGTAGGAAACTGGGGTGTATTTGCGACTTCACTATTTCTAATCTTGGCAGGTATCCAACTCATATTTTTAGTTAAGTATGCCGAAAGTTCATTCAAGAAAGTTCGCCTTTTCCTTAACAACATCAAGCAGGACAAGTACAGCCAACTTTACCCCGTCAAATTTGATGGGACCGAAACAGACGACCTGCATATCGAATTCAATGCCATTTTAGCCAAACTCAAGGAGGATCAAGCCGAGAAAGAGGCCAACTACCAGTATTTCAGATCCGTATTCAAGCACCTCAGCATCGGCTTGATTACTTATGGGGAAAATGGAGACATTCAAATTCTGAATGTAGCAGCAAAGCGCATCCTTCAAGTGGAGGAACTGAAACAGATTCAGGAAGTAGAACAGATCAACAAGGAATTGCATCAAGCCATACAGCAACTACGAACAGGTGGTAGTGAGTTGATCAAGATTGCCCACCCGGATGGAATCATGCAGCTTTCCGTGTATGTGATTGAACTACTGATGCGCGGGGAACGATTCAAGTTGGTGTCTCTGCAAAACATTCAGTCCGAGCTAGAGGAAAAAGAAATGGAGGCTTGGCAGAATTTGGTCAATATCCTCACACACGAAATCATGAATTCCATTGCACCCATCTCTTCCTTAGCAGGCACCCTTAAGGGAGAGTTGGAGCAGAAGCTCGAGCAGAAGGAAGCCCTACATCCCACCGATATGGAGGATTTTTTGATGGGGGTACAAACTATCGAGAAGCGAAGTGAGGGTTTAGTGAGTTTTGTTGCCGATTTCCGAAGCTTGGCTCATGTTCCTGCACCCAAATTTGGAAGCATTGGATTGGTTTCACTTTTTGATCAGTTGGAACTCTTATTGCAGCATCAACTAGAGCGTCAGGACATTCGACTAATAAAGGAATTGGAACCTAAGGAACTGATCCTTTTTGGGGACCAAACGCAAATTGAACAGGTACTGATTAACTTGATGCACAATGCCATCCAGGCACTTGAAGATGCTCCGTTAAAAGTGATTCATCTAAAAGGCTATATCGATGAAGCAGGAAAGATTATTCTAGAAGTCACAGATTCGGGCAAGGGTATTGAAGAAGAAGCTTTGGAAAAGATTTTTATTCCATTTTTCACCACCAAGCAGAAGGGTTCCGGAATTGGGCTCAGTCTTTCTAAGCAGATCATGCGACGCCATAAAGGCAACATCCAGGTTCGCTCCGAACTTGGCCAAGGAACGACCTTCAAATTGATTTTTAATGGGTAGAAATTCTAAAAAAATAATCTTCGAAGGGACATATCTAAAAAAACTCTCTTTTTTTGGATAGATTGGAAAATCAACATTCAAACTTACTTATGAAAAATACTCGCTTTCTTATAGTCATCCTTGTGAGCTTTCTTTTCGCTTGTGAACCTCAAAATCCTTATTTGGAACTCCAAAAAGCATTGCAATCCAATTTGCCAGAGTCAACCTTTCAATCCTATATGGACCTCAATCCCAAAGAATTTGAGAAACTAGTAGAAGAGGCTATTTTGGCAGATTGCCCTTCTGAAGAGATGGGTGAACAATTGAAGGAAATTCAACGAGTAGACGCAGGAAGAAAAATGATGGCTGCCAAATCGGAACTAAGTGATGCCGAACTTATTGCCCTGATT
>JBANGF010000141.1:0-9736 GCA_037975655.1 Bacteroidota bacterium
GGTTGCTATTGCCAGAGCCTTGGTCAATAACCCAAGCATCATCTTGGCGGATGAGCCCACCGGTAACCTAGATTCCAAAACCTCCTACGGGATCATGGAGCTTTTTCATGAACTCCATGCCAAAGGAAATACAATCATCATGGTAACGCACGAGGACGACATCGCCCATTATGCGCACCGCATTGTTCGTCTTCGTGATGGATTGGTAGAATCTGATAAAGTGAATCCAAATCCTACAAGAGGTTTAGTAACTGCCTAACTCCTATAAAAAGGCCCGTTTCTCGTTTATAGCATACAGATTCACCGTTGATATGAAAATCTATACCAAAACAGGGGATCAAGGAATCACCTCCTTGTTAGGCGGAGTACGAGTACCTAAATCCGATCTTCGCATTGATGCCTATGGAACCTTGGACGAACTAAATTCCTATTTGGGATTGCTCCGGGATCAGGAGGTAAATAAAAAAAGAACGGAGTTGCTCAAAACCATTCAGGATCGACTATTCACCATCGGTGCAGACTTGGCCACTGTTCCTGGTAAGGACAAGGTAAAAAAACCCGACCTCCTACAAGAAGATGTGGAGCTATTGGAAAAGGAAATGGATGCCATGGATGCTGAGCTCCCCACGCTCACTGCTTTCATTCTCCCAGGAGGCCATCCTGCAGTTTCTTTTTGCCATCTGGCACGAACCGTCTGCCGACGAGCTGAACGAGTCGTCGTGGAGCTTGCCTCCGAGGAGCAGGTCTCTGAATTGGTTATCCAATACCTCAACCGGCTTTCTGATTTCCTTTTCGTTTTGGGCCGAAAAATGGCTCAAGAACTTGAGGTAGAAGAAGTAACTTGGAAACCACGTTGGTAGACCAATAACCGATAAAAAAATACGCTTCGTAATTAAACGCACCCACAATCATGATTTCCATTTCAGTTACCAAAACCAGCCATTCCAAACTTTCCGAAACAGACTTTTCCTCACTGGTTTTTGGAAGGTCTATTTCAGACCACATGTTTGTAGCTGATTACCAAAATGGGGCTTGGGGTGATTTTCGAATTGTTCCCTATGGTCCAATGGAAATTTATCCCGCAAATGCATCATTGCATTACGGACAAGCCATTTTCGAGGGTATGAAGGCCTACAAAAATGCAAAAGGGGAAGTCTTGGTATTTCGAGCAGAAGCTAATGCCAAACGATTAAATGAATCCGCCAACCGCATGTGCATGCCTCCTTTACCTGAAAATGTTTTTTTGGAGGCGCTCAAGCAGCTACTTAACCTAGATCGAGAATGGGTACCACAGGAGAAAGGTTCAAGTTTATACATCCGTCCATTTATGTTTGCGATGGACAATTACTTAGGTGTCAAACCCTCTGATAATTACCGATTTATGATCTTTACAAGCCCCGTTGGGGCGTATTATTCCAAACCTGTATCTGTTAAAGTAGAAACTACCTACACCCGTGCCTGTGAAGGAGGAACAGGAGAGGCAAAAGCAGCTGGGAATTATGCCGCTTCCTTGTATCCCGCCCTTTTGGCTCAAAAAGAAGGGTATGACCAGTTACTCTGGACAGATGGCAAAACTCACAGCCAAATCGAAGAGAGTGGGACTATGAATGTCATGTTTAAGATCAAAGGAACACTCATCACTGCTCCTACCCATGGAGGTACCATCCTCAAAGGCATCACTAGAAACTCTGTTCTCGAACTTGCAAAAGATTGGGGACAAGTCGTAGAAGAACGATTTCTTTCAGTTTCAGAACTTGAGGAAGCCTTAAAAAATGGAAGTCTTGAAGAAGCTTTTGGAGTTGGTACCGCCGCAACAATTGCCTTTATCAATAAAATCAATGTGAACGGGAAAGATTACCTCCTTCCAGAACCAAATCCGGATGCTTTTTCAAAACGGGTTCTCCTTACATTGGACAGCATCAAGTATGGAGAGATCCAGGATCCACATCAGTGGATGTTAACGATCTGATAGCTTCTACGATGCGCTGGGTAAGCACACTAACAAAGCAATTCGGAAAGGTGCTACTCACCTTCCTATTCCTTGGTTTATTTGCAGGATCAATTCTTGCTCAGGAACAGCCTAAGAAATTTTTGCTTCTCAAACGAGGGGCCAATCAAAAGAGTCAAATTCGTTTTTACCCTGGGGAAGACATTACCTACAAAAGCAAAAAGATTGGCTACTTCGTCACTGATAGAATCGTCAACTTGGATACGGAATACCTCTACCTCAGTGAGAATATTCTTAATCCTTCAGATATCCTCGAAATCGAAATTCGAGCGAAAGACCCTCGAAATCGTACCCTAAATAATTTGACGAACCTATCCTTGGGAGCAGGAACTATGGCCGTTGCATTGGAAGGAATCAATAGCCTATACCAAAAAGGCCGGCTACAATTCAGTCCTGTAGTGGTCAAAACTTCAGCCATTCTCCTAGGAACCGGATTCGGATTGATTCCCCTTCGCTACAAAACCTTTAAACTCTCAAACAAAAACAGACTTCAACTGGTACTCCTTGAAATTGAATAGGGAATAAGGCTGGCAAAACCCAGATTTTTTCACGATTTTTGAATCAAATTTTTAACTTAGACAAATGACTTCAGACCAACTGAAAGACTTGAAAGCCCGCACATCGGCTTTGAGGAGGTATCTTTGACTACGATCGTAAGAAAGTAGAAATTCAAGACTTAGAGGCCGTATCCGCCCAGGCTGACTTCTGGAATAACCCAGATGAAGCTGAAAAAACCATGAAACAAATCCAAGCAAGAAAAGGCTGGACCACTGCTTTTGAAAGCCTGGATACGAAAATTCAGGATTTGGAAGTGCTGTACGAATTTTTCACTGCAGGAGAAGTTACCGAAGAAGAACTCAAAAAAGATTACCTCCTTAGCAAGGATGCAGTAGAAGAGTTGGAACTCAAAAAAATGCTTTCTGCTGAGGAAGACCAACTCAATGCAGTTCTTGAAATCAATCCGGGGGCTGGCGGTACAGAAAGTAACGATTGGGCATCGATCCTCATGCGAATGTACATCATGTGGGGAGAGAAAAATGGCTATAAAGTACGCGAAATAGATCTGCAGCCCGGAGAAGTAGCAGGAATCAAATCTGCCACCCTCCTATTTGAAGGTCCACTCGCCTATGGCTTCCTCAAATCAGAAACTGGCGTACACCGGCTCGTACGGATCTCTCCATTTGACTCTGGTGGACGAAGACATACTTCATTCGCCTCTGTATATGCCTACCCAGAAGTAGACGATTCGATCGAAATCGATATCAATCCAGGTGATATTGAATTGCATACTTCTAGATCTGGAGGTGCCGGTGGACAAAATGTAAATAAGGTAGAAACCAAGGTGCAATTGACACACAAGCCAACTGGTATCGTGGTGGTATGTCAAGTGGAGCGATCTCAACTTGCCAATCGTGAAATGGCTATGCAAATGCTAAAATCCAGGTTGTACCAATTGGAATTGGAAAAGCGAAATGCTGAAATCGCCAAAATTGAATCTTCCAAATTGCGGGTAGATTTTGGATCGCAAATCCGAAACTATGTGCTCCACCCTTACAAGTTGGTGAAGGACAACCGCACAGGTCATGAAACCTCCGATGCACAAGGTGTGCTTGATGGAGGACTCAATGAATTTATGAAGGCATTCCTCCTCGCTCAAAGTGAGGAAAATGCAAACAAGGATTAAGTATCTAGGCCGAGGAATTCTTCTTCGGCCTTTTTAGTACAATTGCATTCCATGAGGCTACTTCCCTCCTTCTTTACACTCAATTTTTTTCTGCTCTGTCTGAGTAGTTTTCTGTTTTTTTCGAGTTTCAACATGATCATCCCCGAACTCCCGGCCTACCTAACTTCTCTGGGTGGGGAATCCTACAAAGGATGGATCATCGCGCTATTTACCCTGTCTGCTGGATTATCTAGGCCCTTTAGTGGAAAGTTGGCAGACAAGATCGGTCGAATACCGGTGATGATTTTTGGAGCGGCTGTCTGCTTTGTCGTGGGATTGAGTTACCCCTTACTCCAATTTGTGGGTGGATTTTTATTCCTCCGTTTTGCCCATGGATTCTCAGCAGGATTTACCCCTACAGGCACTTCTGCCTATGTAGCCGATACGGTTCCTTTTGCGCAGCGTGGGGAAGCACTGGGGATTCAATCCCTATTTGGTTCCTTAGGAATGGCCGCTGGACCTGCTTTGGGTGGCTGGATTGCCAGTATTTGGCCCATTGAGGTATTGTTTTATTCAGCAGCATTCACGGCAATCTTCTCCATCCTGATTTTGATTCGCTTGAAGGAAACGCTCCAAGAAAAAGAACCACTTCGGTGGAAACTATTCAAATTGGACAAAAACGAAATCTTGGAGAAGCGTGTGCTGCTGCCTTCCACCATTCTTTTTCTCTCCGTCTTTTCCTTTGGGGTGGTACTGACCTTGGTCCCTGACCTTTCCAGTCACCTTGGCATCCAAAACAAGGGGCTTTTCTTTGCGGTGTTTACGCTTTCCTCCTTGGGCATCCGTCTGATCGCAGGTCGAACCTCCGATCGTATCGGTCGTGTGCGTGTGATGCGGGTGGCATCTGCTGTCATGGTGCTAGCCATGGTTGCGGTGGCCTTTGCTTCCAGCCAAGCGATGCTATTGGGTGCAGCGGTGCTCTTCGGCGCTGCAGTAGGCATGTACAGTCCCACTACTACCGCCTGGGTAGTGGATCGATCCTTGGAACAGTTTAGAGGAAGAGCCTTAGCGACCATGTACATTTTCCTAGAATTGGGTATTGGCCTAGGGGCACTTGTCTCTGGATGGCTATATGGCAACGAATCAGCTAATTTTCAAACAGCCTTTCTTTTTTCTGCAAGTGTAGCGAGTCTCGGTTTGGTCATTTTGCTTTTCATCAAAAGTGACGGAAAACCGGAACAGGTCTCAGTAGCCTAGGTAATCGCTTTTTCGCGGAATGGCGAGAATGGATTTTTGACGACCGTTGTAGTAGGTCACTTTTTTCCCGTCAAAATACGCCCCTTCCTCGAGCATAATGCGCACGTCCTTGTTCCATTCCTTGACGAATACTACAGCATTCAACTCAATCGCATAACCCGTATGCGCGTGCATCGGGAAGTCCCCCGCTCCAGGGGTATCCCCTTGGTTGTCCCACATGCCGATGGTCGGACCAGCTGAATGACCATAGAAGCCCAAAGGATGGGTATAAATACTCCCTTTGATACTCTCTTTGGCCATTTGCTCTCTTGCAGCCCTCAAAATTTGATTCCCTGTTTTTCCAGTAGAAAAATTGGTCGTAAGGATATCCTGCAAGCGATTCCCCACCTTCAACGCATCTTGCAGGTAACTTGGAACTTCTGTTTCTCCAGCCTTGAGCACATATGCCAGTTCCTGTGTATCTGTATTCAATCGTAGGTAGGTAATCCCAAAATCAATATGCAGCAAATCTCCTGGTAGAATCACCTGCTCTGTCGGACGGATGGCAAAGGAACGTGAAGCCTCCTGAGAACTTGGATCTGGCCTTTGGATGTCTACTGTTGGATGAAACCAGGTATCCAGCTTCATCTCCTTGATTTTCTCTCTGTAAAACCAAACTACATCCTCTGTGGTGGTGACCCCTGGGGTGATAACCCTGTCAGAAAGACCCTCCGCAATGATGTAATGTGCCAATTCTTGGATATGCTTGTAGGCGGCCATTTCAGCAGCAGTGCGCGTTTCTAGCCAACGGACTGCAAGTGTCTGAGCAGAAACCACCTTAGCCTTTTCTTGAGCTGGAAGGATTCGCATCAATTCCTCGTAATCAAAATGGGTCAACCCATCCGCATGGCCGTAATCCTTGGAGAAGTTCAGGCCAATTTTCTTTGGTTTTTTCGCTTCAATGATAGCCAACAAGGCCTTCCATTGATCCGGTTGCACTTCAGGATCCCAGGCTTTCTTAAATGATTTGCCTACATCGTAGCGCGCCACAGCGAAGGTTTCTACTGCTGCATTGGGACTTGGCTGGTACATCACTAGGATGGTACGTCTGCGCGCCGCATGCCAGGTGGCTGGCAAAAGGGTACGAATCACAGGATCCTCGTTGTATTCGCGGGAAACAACGATCCAAAAATCAATGCCCGTCTCAGTCATAATAGTGGGCAATACCTGCTGGATTCGATCTTCCAACCATCCGTCTACAACTGCTGCTTGTTCACGAACAGAGAGTACGGCAGGACCTTGGGCAAATGCAGGGTAAAGAAGAAGGGAAAAGGCGATGCTGAGCAGAATTCGATTCATAAGGGCAAAATTTTGAATCGTCAAGATACTTCTTCCCTCCTAAAAAACACAGCCAAACCTAGAAAATCAGGAAAGGGTCGAAGCGTTAATCTTCATTTTGCTTAGGCGATTAAATCGATACAAGAGCATGCCCGCAGTAAGGGTAAGTCCAATAAACAATCCAATCCAGATTCCTTTTTCTGCAAAACCCACCTTAAATGCCAGGAGGTATCCAAGTGGAAGTCCAAGACCCCAATAGGCTAAGAAGGTAACAATTGTCGGCACTTTGACATCTTCTAGACCACGAAGGACTCCTAAGCCTACTACTTGAATCCCATCCGAAAGTTGGAATAACCCCGCCAAAACCAAGAGCGATGCGGCCAAGGAAATGACTTGCGGATCATCAATGTACAGCGTAGGCAGAAAAAAGCGAAGCAAGAAAAATACTAGCGCACAGACAAACATAAAGGTAGCCACCATCCCAAAAGCCACCATTCCAGCCTCCCGCATTCCTTTGTAATCCTCTTTCCCAATGTAATGACTGACACGAATCATTCCGGCTGTAGCCAATCCTGTGGCCATCATGTAACTGATGGATGCCAAATTTAAGGCGATTTGATGTCCAGCCAGTGCATTTACACCAATCCAACCCATCATGATGGCTGCTGCACTGAAAGCAGAGACCTCAAAAATAAATTGAAATCCTGTAGGGATTCCAATTTTCAATATCCGTTGACAAAGCGTCCAATTGGGCTTGAATCCGAGAATTCGAAGGCCAAAATCTGCAAAGCGCTTGGAATAAAGTACATAAGCACCCATCAGCACCATCATCAACACACGGGAAATTAGCGTTGCCCAAGCAGCACCCAAAAAACCAAGCTCAGGAAATCCCCAATATCCCCAGATCAACAACCAATTTAGGAATACGTTGACCAAATTGGCAGCAATGGTGATGAACATGGCTTGCTTGGTCTGCGAAAGACCTTCCAGAAACTGCTTGAACACTTGAAACACCATCAGCGGAACTAAAGAGGCCGTGATGATCAATAAAAAGGGCAATGCCAAATCTTTTACATCTTCAGGTTGACCTAGGATGGAGAGGTTTTGTGAAAAAATGAGAACGATACCAAACAAGACTAGGCTGGTTGAAAAATTGATCAGTAAGCTATTGCTAAAGAGTCTCGAGATTTGATTGGTCTTCCCTTTGCCATAGGCCTTGGATACCAAGGGTGTCAATCCCATCGAAATCCCGATTCCAAACATGAGGATCACAAAAAAAATACTGTTGGCTAGGGAGGAAGCAGCCAGTTCGAGTGCACCTAGTCGCCCGACCATCATGGAATCGGCCACACCTACAGCCACTTGCCCCAGTTGACTAAGCATCACGGGATAGGCTAAAATAAAGGTGGCTTTTACCTGGTTTCCTAACGCCATAATTTCAATATCCTAAGACTCTAGCCACACGCAAAATCGCAATTACAGACAAGGAATCGGTAATTTTCCCCTGCATCACCCAATCCAATGCTTCTTCAAAAGGAAGTTTTTTGATGCTGATGTCTTCGGTGTCTTCAAATTCAGGTTCTCCCTCAGTCAGTCCCTGGGCCATAAATATATACCCAACCTCATCCGTGACCGAATTGGAGGTATGGATCAACTGCAACTCCGTCCACTGACTAGCAGTAAGTCCTGTTTCCTCTTTCAATTCCCGCTGCGCAGAAGCCAGGGTATCTTCGTCCAAAGGACCTCCACCCATGGGGACTTCCCAGGAGTAGGCATCCAGCGCATAGCGGTACTGACCTACCAGCCAGGTGTTGCCGGCTTCATCAATCGGAAGAATGGCTATGGCTTTGTTTTTGAAATGGGTTTTTCCATATATCCCATCCTTACCACCCGGTGTGAGCACCTCGTGATGCTCCACACGAATCCAGGGATTCTCGTAAACTGTCGCTTTGGACTTGGTTTTCCAGGGGTTTTCAGTCATCGTATTCAAAAAAAAAGGGTGGCAAGCCACCCTTACTAATCTTTCGTTAGGAATTAAGCAGGAATTGGCAGCACTTTGGAATCCTTAAAAGTAGAAAGAATCACCATGGATTGCATGGAATCTACTTCTTTGATTTCTGAAACCTTTTCCAACATCAATTTTTGGTAAGCCATGATGTCTTTGGCAATGATTTTCAAAATAAAATCACCCGTACCAGTAATATGGTGACATTCAATTACTTCAGGAATCAGGTTGATTTCTTTCATGAAGGCGTCAATATTCCCTTTATTATGGCCGATTAGGCTTACCAATACAAAGGTGCTCACGCCCAACCCGATTTTCTCAGGATCCAACTTCGCGTGGTAACTCTTGATGATCCCAGATTGCTCCAATTTCTTGACACGCTCCAAAGTGGGAGCAGGAGATAGCCCTATATCCTTGGAAAGTTGAGCATTGGTGATTTTGGCATTGCTCTGAAGTATTTCCAAAATACTCCGATCGATTTTATCAAACTTAATTCGAATGTTGCTATCCATTTTTTTGTGCTTTACAAAATTTTATGTGGTGCAAATTTACAATAAATGACGAAAGTTCTAGGATTGTGATAAAGTTTTTTAACTCAATATCGAAATATTGTTAACGATTCTGATGAATTAAACGAATAATCCCCTTATTTACATCAAAGAATTCCTAGATTTCAAATTATCTCTTGCGAAAAGAGATAATGAGGACTTTAAGGAGTTTACAATTTATTCTTTTTGATAAAGTCTCTCGCCTCTTGGTGTGCCGGATGCTTTCGTTTGGCATACCTTTTCACTTGGTTGAAATAGGTTTTTGCCAAGGCTCTATTTTTTTCTGCCGTAGCGATCTTCCCTAAAGAAATTAGGGAGTACAAGTAATAGCCACTTTCTTGAGTTTCAGATTCCTCACCAATGGTCACTGTTTTGGAATAATAGCGCTTCGCTTCAATGTTATTTCCGATGCGGTAAAAGTATTCTGCCAAATAAAATGCAGCATAGCGACCACTTGTGGCTTCGTAGCCAAATTGCTTTTGCTCAATCCGATCCAAGATTTCAAGGGATTCCTGCATGGCCTGTGTCCACTTTCCAGTGGTGTAGAGGTAGCGGGCATAGGAACGATGGAAATAAGGGTTGTTCGGAAATTTTTCGTGCAAGTATTCCACGATTCGTAAGGCATCCTGCGGTCTTTTCTCCTCAGACCCATACAATCGAAATAGAAAGTATTGCGCCTCCACGCGGGTGTAGAAAGCATTGGAGGCAACTTTTTCCAATTGTTGAAGCCCCAATTTCTTGTTACCCTTCGGAAATAGTGCCAGTATTGGTTTTAACAAGGGATAATTCTCCGGAATCCAAACAGAAAAATAGTTGAATAGTGCGTCTCCCAATAGGAGTTCTGGATTGAATTCCTCCTCCCCTCGACTCATTTCCATGTAGTTGAGGGCATTTTTCCCTGCAAAGGTGGCCTTGGTCCAACTCTTTCGTTCGCTGTA
>JBANGF010000157.1:0-6120 GCA_037975655.1 Bacteroidota bacterium
AAAACGCTTGCTTGCCTCGAAGAAGCATCCAACGCAATCAAGCAAATTGTACGTTCCGGCAAAAAAATCATGTTTGTCGCTACAAAAAAACAAGCCAAAGACCTAGTTGCTGCAGAAGCACAACGTCTCAACATGCCTTTCGTGACCGAAAGATGGTTGGGCGGGATGTTGACCAACTTCGCTACCATCAGAAAGTCGCTAAAGAAGATGTCTTCTCTAGAGAAATTGATGAAAGAAGATGGCTACAAAAATTTGGCTAAGAAAGAGCGTTTGATGGTAAGCCGTCAAAAGGAAAAAATGGAAACAATCTTGGGCGGTATTGCCGACTTGAGCCGTCTTCCAGCCGCGCTATTTGTAGTAGACATCAAGAGAGAACACATTGCCATCGCTGAAGCGCAAAAATTAGGTATTCCTGTTTTTGCTTTGGTAGATACCAACTCTAATCCAAACGAGGTGGACTTCCCAATCCCAGCAAATGACGATGCATTCAAGTCTGTTTCCCTTCTAGTAAAAGCATTTGGTGCAGCCATCGAAGAAGGCCTCTCTGAGCGCAAGAAGGACAAGGACGATGCCAAACTTTCTGAAGAGGAAGAGGCAAAAAGAGCCGTGGACGCCGAAACACAGGAATAATCCACTCTACTAATGAATTAAAAAATTGAACATCTGGCGTCAGTCGATGTTCAATTTTTTGTTTAAACTCGGCGCTTGCGCCTCCCAAAAAGTACAACCGATACCCTCTTTGAAGGTATCCGATCTATACGAACTATCTAAACGAAACTTACCATGTCAATTACTGCACAAGACGTAAACAAACTGAGACAAATGACCGGAGCAGGCATGATGGACTGCAAGAAAGCGCTTACCGAAGCCGATGGCGACTTCGAAAAAGCAGTGGACATCCTCAGAAAAAAAGGTCAGAAAGTATCTGCTTCTAGAGCTGACCGCGAAACCAAAGAAGGCGTAGTAGTCACTCGCTTGACCAATGGCAATGCAAAAGGTATTTTGCTTTCACTCACTTGCGAAACTGACTTCGTGGCTAAAAATGAAGGATTTGGTGCTTTTGCTAACGCTCTAATTGATGCGGCAGTAAGCAACGGCTCCACTACCACTGCTGAAGTACTTGCCCTACCTATGGAAGGCAGCACCATTGCAGAAAAAATCATCGAAATGACTGGTAAAATCGGTGAGAAAATTGAAATCTCTCACTTCGAAGTCATCAGCGCTGATCAAGTAGTAACTTACGTACACTCCAATGGAAAATTGGGCGTATTGGTAGGCCTTGTGAATACTTCTGGTGCCAATGTAGAAGAAGCCGGAAAAGACGTAGCCATGCAAATTGCTGCCATGAATCCAGTAGCAGTCGACAAGGACGGAGTGGATGCAACTACCATCGAAAGAGAAATCGAAATCGGTAAGGAGCAAGCAAGAGCTGAAGGAAAGCCAGAAGATATGTTGGAGAAAATTGCCCTAGGTAAACTTCAGAAATTCTACAAGGAAAGCACTTTGCTAAGCCAGCAATTTGTTAAAGACAACTCCAAGTCTATCGCTCAGTACCTTGACGGAGTGAGCAAAGGACTTACTGTCAATACATTCAAACGAATTTCAATCGGTTAATCCGAATAGTTCATTTTTAAAAAAAGGCTGTTATCAGATCGAAAACAGCCTTTTTTTATTTCCACCAAAAAGCCCGTACCGAAATTCTTCGGGACGGGCTTTGTCTTTTTTATAGAAGATTAACGGTTCATCAGCGACTCAATCTCCTCAGCTTCAATCGGGATGTTTCCCATCAAATCCAGGTATCCATTCGCTTGGACTACAATGTCATTTTCGATACGTACTGCAAATCCCTCCTCAGGAATGTAAATTCCTGGCTCTACGGTAAAAACCATGCCTGCGGAAATCGGGAAATGCATGGTACCCACATCGTGCACATCCAAACCCACATGATGCGAAGTGCCATGCATGAAATATTTTTTGTAGGCTGGCCATTTCGGATCCTGATTTTTGATGTCGGTTTGATCTAGTAAGCCCAATCCAAGCAACTCCCCTTGCATCACCAACCCTACCTCGCGGTGGTAATCCTGAATCGTAACCCCTGGGCGAAGCATGCTTGCTGCCTCTCGCTCCACGCGCAAGACGGCATCGTAAACTTGACGCTGTCGCTTGGTATAGCGTCCATTGACTGGAATGGTTCGCGTCATGTCGGCATTGTAATTACCATACTCTGCCGCCACATCGAGAAGCAGGAGCTCTCCATCTAGGCAGGCCTTGTTGTTTTCGATGTAATGCAAAACACAGGCCGACGGTCCAGAAGCAATGATGGGTTCGTAGGCGAAGCCTTTGCTCCGATTGCGAATAAACTCATGCACCAGCTCCGCCTCGATTTCGTATTCTGTGACCCCAGGCTTCACCATTCCTAGTACGCGACGGAAACCTTTTTCGGTAATGTCACAGGCAATTTGCAATTGTTGAATCTCTTCGGGTTCCTTTACTCCACGCAAAGCATGTAGAATAGGCGCGGATCTTTCATAGGTATGCAACGGGTGTTTTTCTTTACACATCTTGATAAATCGCGCATCTCGAGTCTCCACCACTACCCCTGCCCGAAGGTGCTCATTGGTATTTAAGTAAATGGTTTCGGAAAGGTTGACCACCGAATTGAATACTAAGTCAAATTCCGATAACCATAAAATGGTGTCGATTCCAGAAGTAGCAAATGCTTCCTCTTTGGTGTATTTATGTCCTTCCCATACCGCAATATGCGCGTTCGTTTCTCGGAGAAACAAGACCTGACGCCAGGCTGGATTTGGACAATCTGGAGCCAAAAGCAAAATGGTCTCTTCCTGATCGATGCCACATAGGTAAAATAAATCGTTATTTTGCCTAAACTTCATCGTTCCATCCGCATTGGTTGGTAAAATATCGTTGGCATTGAAAATTGCTACGCTGTTTTTCGCCATTTTTGCAGCAAACTTGGCTCGATTGCGTTGGTACAATTCTTTCGGTAAGGGAGTATATTTCATAACGGAAAATTTATCTTGCCAAGATACTAAAATAGGGCGTTTCCTAGAATGAAAATTCTTCGGACAGTCCAAGAGTTGAAGTATCATTTTCCAAATAAGGAATCACAGCCTATGCAATTGTCTTTTAAAGTACTTCCCAACGGGATTCGGATTGTCCATCAGGAGATTTCGCATACTCGATTGGTTCACTGTGGCTTCATACTCAATATTGGCAGCAGAGACGAGGACCAGGAACAAGAAGGTTTGGCTCATTTTTGGGAACACATGGCCTTTAAAGGCACACAAAAACGAAAAACTTTTCACATTCTCAACCGCCTCGAATCGTTAGGGGGCGAACTAAATGCCTACACCACCAAGGAGAAGGTGTGCTTCTATGCCTCGGTGCTCAAAGATCACTACGGCAAAGCCGCCGAACTCCTCTACGACATCACCTTTCACTCCACCTTTCCCGAAAAGCAAATCGAACGAGAGCGTCAGGTAATCCTGGAAGAAATGGCCATGTACCGTGACTCCCCCGATGACTGTATTCAAGATGAATTGGATGCGCTGGTATTTGACCAACATGCCTTGGGGAGAAATATTTTAGGCACGGAACAAACAGTGGGCAACTTTCACCACCAAGACTTTATCGACTTTATTTCCTCTCGACTGGATACCTCCCAACTCGTATTTTCCATTGTAGGCAATATTTCCTTCGAAAAAGCACTACGCCAAATCGAAGGACCCTTGCGTGAAATCCCCACCAAGCGCACCCTGTATACCCGAGGTGAATTTCAGACTTATCAGGCCAAACAGAAAACCAGCAAAAGGGAAATTTCGCAATCCCTCTGTGCGATCGGTAGACCCGCTTATTCCCTGCACGATTCCAATCGATACAAGCTCTTTTTACTGAATAATATCCTGGGTGGTCCTAGCATGAATAGCAGACTCAACCTTTCCCTCAGAGAAAATTATGGCTATGTCTACAGTGTAGAATCCACCTACCAGCCCTTTTCGGATACTGGTTTTTTTGGAATCTATTTTGGCACTGAGGAGAAAACACTCAAAAAAAGTTTGGCTATCGTGCACCGGGAATTGGAAAAGTTACGCTCCAAAAAACTAGGGAGTCTCCAACTGCATACTGCCAAGGTACAAGCGATTGGACAAATGGCGATGGCAGAGGAAAATTATGCAAGCTTGATGCTCGTCTATGGGAAAAGCCTACTCGATCATGGGAAAATAGATCCCTTAGACTCCATTTTTGAGCAAATTCGCTGCACCACTGCTGCTGAACTCCAAGACATTGCGCAGGAAATTTTTCAAGTAGATCAACTCACCCAGCTTATTTATACCCCTGCCTGATATGGAGTTTATTTCCCCAGAACTACTGGCCTACTGTGAGGCCCATACACAAGCTGAGGATCCCCTACTCCTCAAAATCACCCGAGAAACTCAGGCAAAGGTTTTACTTCCACGCATGCTCTCTGGGCACCTACAAGGAAAAACCTTGGAGTTTTTCGCTAGAATGATGCAACCAAGTGCTATCCTGGAGATTGGAACCTTCACGGGCTACTCTGCCATCTGTCTAGCCCGAGGCCTAGCGCCAGGCGGAAAACTCCTCACCTTGGACATCAATGACGAGTTGGAAACGATGGTCCGGGGATTTTTTGAAGAAAGTGGACTGGCTTCACAAATCGATTACCGACTGGGAAATGCGCGAGAACTCCTTCCAGACATTCCAGGACCATTTGACCTGGTATTTATCGACGCGGACAAGTTCTATTACAGCACCTACTACGAGCTGGTCATCGACAAACTCCGTCCAGGAGGAATTTTACTCGCTGACAATGTGCTTTGGTCGGGAAAAATTCTGGTGGAGGAAGGCCAAAAAATAGACAAAGACACTCAAGCCTTGCTGGAATTTAACCAACAACTGGCCCAAGATCCGCGAGTAGAAACACTTCTTTTGCCTATCCGTGATGGAATAATGGTAGCAAGAAAGAAGTGAACTAAAAAAATGGGAATCATTTTTGCTTAGTTTGGATAGCGCAAAACAATTCCAAGGTAAATGAAACCCCAACTTCGTTTTCAACTCTTATTTTTTCTCCTTTTATCGGTAAGCCAGGTCCTTCAAGCACAAATCCCACAGGTGCCCTTGGAGATGGAATTCGCGGACTTAACCCTACGCATCCATCCTCAAGCGCAACGGGAAATCCAGTTGGATGTGGATGCCCTTTACCGAAATCCAACTTACTTTAAGTTAAAAGCAGACCGCGTCAACTTATACCTTCCCATTGTAGAACGTGAACTCCGAAACCAAGGAGTACCCGAAGAACTGAAATACCTTGTCATCCAAGAAAGCGGTTTAGTTCCAGATGCGGTTTCTACCTCTAACGCGGTAGGCTTCTGGCAATTCAAACAAGGAACTGCCGAAGAAGTCGGGCTACGTGTAGACCCACAGGTAGACGAGAGACGAAGCATTGTGGCTTCCACTCGCGGTGCGGCAAACTACCTCAAAAAACACAATGCAGCACTTAACAATTGGATGACTACCATTGTATCCTATCAAATGGGACTCGGAGGAGCCAAGGCTTATTTTGGCAACCAATATGCTGGTCAAAAAGTGGTGATCATTGATCGTAATACTCATTGGTACTTTAAGAAATTCTTGGCGCATCGAATCGCCTACCAATCCTCACTGGCGATTTTTGCCACCAACCAAAAGCGCCTTTCCGAGGTGCAAATTCAAGGCCCTACCACCTTTGCTAGCCTTGCCAAGCAGTTTGGCGTAACGGAAGCACACTTGGTAGAGTTCAACAAATGGGCAGTCAATGGAAAGGTTCCTGCTGGCAGCTTCACTCTTTTCTATGTGAAATCTAGTGGCCTTCCTGAGGGCCCAGTGGCCAACCAAAGCCAGCCTACACCATCCACCCAAACCTCTATTGCTGCTGTATCTACACCCTACAAAGCAGCAAACTCCTATCCTAAAATCACGGGAAACACCACGAAGGCCTCTCAGCGAAAGCAGATTTTGGTGAATAATCTAGAAGGAGTGCAGGCCCCTGCCAATACGACCACCAGCGAATTTTCAGAAGAAATAGGGATGCGTGAAAAACGT
>JBANGF010000193.1:0-3201 GCA_037975655.1 Bacteroidota bacterium
TAACTTCTTGATGTAACGAAGCATCTCGTGCTCACTGTGGTTGGTATTGAATACCGGATGCGTGAGGTAAGAAGAGGTTCGTACCAGTGCTGCAGGCCATTCCAATTGTAGGGAGTTGGCCATATCTGCAGTGAATGGGGAAGCTTGACCTTTGGCATTGGCAAACAAGGAAAGAACGAGTTCAGCATCTGCGATGGTTTTGGCCTCATCAAAGGCAATAAAAATTGCACCTTCCTCGTATCTAAAGTTTACTTGAGCTGCCACAGCAAGTGCCTTCACTTTGGATTGGGTAGCTGCATCTACTTGAACTTTTAGCGTATCGAAGTAGGCGTTGGTTCCTAGGGTGAATCCAAGTTTCGCCAATCCTTGTGCCGTCAACTTAGCTAGGCCATGGGTGCGAAGCGCAATATTTTTTAATCCTGTAGGACCGTGGTACACCGCATAAAAACTTGACATCACTGCTAGCAATACCTGTGCAGTACAAATGTTGGAAGTTGCTTTTTCGCGCTTAATGTGTTGCTCCCGAGTTTGAAGCGCCATGCGATAGGCTTTATTTCCTGCACGATCGATAGACACCCCAATGATACGGCCAGGAATCTGACGCTTAAATTCATCCTTGGTCGCGAAGAATGCAGAGTGTGGTCCGCCGTAACCCATCGGTACGCCAAAGCGCTGTGCGGAGCCTACCACCACGTCAGCACCCATTTCCCCAGGAGGAGTCAAGAGTGTCAAGGCTAAAAGATCTGAAGCAAAGGCAGTCAACACCTTGTTTTCTTTAGCAGAAGCCACTAGCGCGGTGTAATCCACTACTTCCCCGTCCACATTTGGGTATTGAAACATGGCTCCGTAAAGTTCGGGATCAGTTAAATCCAATGCAGACAAAGGTCCAAACACCAAATTGATACCAATAGGCTCCGCCCGAGTGATCAACAAGGCTTTGGTCTGAGGAAATACTTTTTCATCTACAAAGTAGGTGTTTGCATTTTTCTTTTCACGAGGCTTCACCGCATGAAGCATGGTCATCGCCTCAGCAGCAGCAGTACCCTCATCCAGCAAGGAGGCATTGGCTAGCTCCATTCCTGTAAGTTCACTTACTACCGTCTGGAAGTTGATCAAGGCTTCCAATCTACCCTGAGCGATTTCAGCCTGGTAAGGCGTGTAAGCGGTATACCATCCTGGATTTTCCAACACATTTCGAAGAACTACCCCGGGAACCAAGGTGTCGTAATAGCCTAATCCAATGAAGGAAGAGAATACCTTATTCTTGGATGCCAGTTTTTTGAAATTTTTCAAAAATTCAGATTCCAACTGAGCAGCCGGAAGCTGAAGTGGTCGCTCCAATTGAATGGATTGCGGTACGGTTTGGTTGATTAATTCGGTCAAGCTTGAGGCTCCGATTTTCTCCAACATCGCTGCAATTTCCGCTTCTGTCGGGCCATTGTGTCTGCTCTCAAATTTGACAGCATTGTTAAGATTGATCTGCATAAGTTGGGGGTAGTACGTATGAACTATTTGGGTATGAATTTTTTCCGAATTTCCGTGCACAAAGGTATGATTTCCGAAAGGAATTGCCGAGGTGGAACTTCAAAATTTTACACTATAACACCTAGAATTGACAAGCGGTTTTTTTGAGGGCAAAAAAAATAGCTAGTTTAGGGACTTAATCGAAAAAATATGAAAAATAAATACCTGTTGAGTGCCGCTTTGGGGATGGCTACGATGCTATCCGCTTGGGCTCAAAAC
Organism: Bacteroidota bacterium; assembly: GCA_037975655.1. Taxonomy (GTDB): domain Bacteria; phylum Bacteroidota; class Bacteroidia; order Cytophagales; family Cyclobacteriaceae; genus Algoriphagus. The sequence continues at coordinate 1,744 of JBANGF010000193.1, forward strand.
CCAGTTCAAGTAAAGTACGCCAATACCATCACCGTAGAAGACCTCACCAAACACCTGACCTATTTGGCATCCGATGAGATGAAGGGTCGTGATACAGGTTCTCCAGAGGGAAAAATTGCTGCTAACTACCTCGCCGATTTTTACAAAGGACTTGGTTTAACTGCACCAAATGGAGGCAGCTACTTTCAAAACGTCCCTTTGGTAAGTTCCAAATTCACTCAAGTGAGTCTTCAGATCGGAAAAACCAAGTTGGTGGAAAACACCGACTATGTGTTTACTGGAGACGGAAACCTTTCCAAGGCAGTTAAAACAGGGCTTGTTTTTCTAGGTGTCGTTTCAGATGAAAACCTAGCAAAAGTCAATGTCAAAGGAAAACTAGTGGGTCTTTGGGCAGTAGGACAACGAAGCAACGACTTGGTGACCAAGGTAATGGATGCAGGTGCGGCAGGAATTGTAATTGTGACCATGGAAGGTCAAGCGAACTTTGACCGGATTGCCAATCGATATAAATCCATGGCTGGCAATGGCCGAATTGGCTTTGATCAAGAAGTGAAGCAGCGCCCAATATTCATGGTGAGTTCAGACAAGATGGCCGAACTTTTTGCTACCCCTTTGGAGACCCTTAAAGAAGCGGCTAAATCTAACCCTGAGACTATTGCAGAACAGAAAGCCACTTACCACATTGTCAAAACCAAAACTCCAGTAGATGCAGTCAATGTGATGGGCTTTTTGGAGGGCACAGATAAAAAAGAGGAAGTACTGGTCATTTCTTCCCACTACGATCACGTGGGTGTTAGTTCCACTGGGGATGCCTTCAATGGCGCGGATGACGATGGTTCAGGAACAGTTTCCGTTATGGAAATTGCCGAAGCCTTTGCCTTGGCTGCGAAGGATGGCGTGAAACCTAGAAGAAGCATCTTGTTTTTGAATGTGACTGGGGAAGAAAAAGGATTGTTGGGATCCGAATACTATTCTGAGCACCCAGTATTTCCAATTGCCAACACGGTGAACAACATTAACATTGACATGGTGGGCCGTATTGACTACGAATACCAGAAAGAAGCAAACAAGGACTATGTGTACGTGATTGGTTCGGAGATGCTTTCTTCTCACTTGAAGAAAATCAACGAGTACAACAACATTACCTACACCAATCTGATCCTAGATTACCGCTACGATGCGGAAGACGATCCAAACCGTTTTTACTACCGTTCAGACCATTACAATTTTGCTAAGTTCAACATCCCCGTGATCTTCTTCTTCAATGGGGTGCATGACGATTACCATCAGGTAACGGACACAGTTGACAAAATTGAATTCCCATTGATGAGCAAACGCGCACATTTGATCTTCCACACCGCATGGGACCTTGCTAATAGAGAGCAGCGGACTCCAGTGGACGGGACCAATACCCGCACAGACCGATAAAAGAGAAGGGGCCAAATGGCCCCTTCTTTT
>JBANGF010000210.1:0-4918 GCA_037975655.1 Bacteroidota bacterium
CTCAACAAAGCACTCGACCAAGGAATTCTGAAGGGGGTTGTTTTGGATGTCTTGGAGAATGAGAAGTTTGAACGATTTAGTACTGAACAAAGGCATCAGTTTAAACTTCTTGCGGCGAGAGAGAATGTACTTTTTACCCCACATGTGGCGGGCTGGACGGTAGAATCCTATCAAAAAATAAACGAAGTACTTGCCAAACAAATCCTTCGAGAATTTGGGGATCAACTCAGGTAATTGAAAAAAAAGGTAGAAGTGAAGTCATTTGCTTTGTGAATATGCTTTTCTATCTTTGTAGGGTATTTAAAGGCAACAAGAAGTAACGGTCCCCGAAAAGCGACCGTTACTTTGTTTTTTGAGCCTTTTGAAAATTTATCAGCTATGTCAAAAGTACAATATTACACCGAAGAAGGATTAAAGAAATTGAAGGACGAACTTCATGAACTGAAGACGAAGGGAAGGATAGATATTGCGCACCAGATTGCGGAAGCGCGTGACAAGGGAGATTTGAGTGAAAATGCCGAGTACGATGCGGCAAAAGATGCCCAAGGACTTTTGGAACTAAAAATTGCAAAGTTGGAAGAGGTAGTGGGCAATGCGCGCGTGCTAGATAACAGCAAAATGGATACCTCGAAAGTGGGAATTCTGAGCACTGTGAAAATTAAGAACGTGAAGAATGGCATGACTGTAAGCTACACGCTTGTGTCTGAGGAAGAGGCTGATTTGAAAGCGGGAAAAATTTCCCTTGCTTCCCCATTTGGAAAGGGATTGGTTGGAAAAGTCATTGGTGACATTGCGGAGGTAAATGCGCCAGCGGGCAAACTTCAATTTGAAATTTTAGACATCACCTATTAATTCCTGGTTCATCCAGGGATAACCTGAATAATTCGCACCTATGGCTAGTTTGTTCTCCAGAATTATCGCTCGCGAACTTCCTGCTCAGATCATCGCTGAAGATGAGCAGTACATTGCTTTTTTGGATATCATGCCCTTAGTCAAAGGGCATGTACTGGTCGTTCCCAAGCGGGAGGTGTCTTATATTTTTGATTTGGAGCCAGGAGAACTTACAGGACTACACCTTTTTGCGCAGCAAGTGGCTAAGGCCATGGACAAGACCCTAACTTGTACCCGCATTGGGATGGCAGTGATTGGATTAGAAGTGCCTCATGTGCACATCCATTTGGTGCCTTTGCGTACGGTGGATGATATCAATTTTACCCGACCTAAGTTGAAATTGACTGAGCAGGAGCTTGCGGATATTGCTGACTTAATCCGTAAAGGATTTTAAATTCGATTCAATTAGACCTAGTTCAAAGGCTTAATCCAGATATTTCGGTAGAGCACATCGTGACCTTCTGCTTGTAGTTTGAGACCTCCAGGACGATCGGTAATCCCTTTTCCACCTTCATTTCCTCCATCGATGCCGGAGTTAGGGCCACCCCATACTTGCTGTATGGATACTTGGTCGTGAATTTTGACTCCATTAAAGTAGATCGTCACCTTCGCCTTTTCCACTAATTTTCCATCGGTAAATTTTGCGGCTTGGAATTTGATGTCGTAAGCATTCCATTTACCTAGTCCATTGTAGACTTGGGAGGTAGGTAGGGTTTCATTGATTATGGCGGCCATACCATGCAAGCCATAATCTCCATCCAAAACCTGAATTTCATACCTATTCTGGAGGTATACCCCACTATTTCCGCCTTCCTTAAGTATCAAAAACTCCACATGGGCTTCAAAATCTCTGAATTCATCTTTGGTCACAATGTCTGCAGCGCCGTATTTACCACCTGCCCCTGCGGGATCATTGCTGGAAATCGCTTTTTTGCCATCCACAGGGTCGATCACCTCTGGCCACTTGATTGGAGGTATGGCAGCAAGTCTTGGTCCTTCCCAATAGGTCCAGTTTTGCTGCAAAGAGGCATTGGTGCCATCCAAGTAGAGTTTTGCACCCTTGGGTGGAGGAGTTCCTAGGTAGGATTGCTTTTGTCCTATACAACTTGTGTAGGCAAAGAGTGCAAGGAGTAAAAGAAGACTTGGTTTAAGATGGGATTTCATCTGCGATTTGGTTTAGCGTTACTCAAGATAAGTTCGTTAATTTTTAATCAATTCAAAGCAATTCTTTGGAACTTCTGGTATTAAAACCAACCAATGGCTGCACCAAAGCTTTTTATTCCAAGAACGAGTGTGATGGCCCAGATGAAAAGACCAAAAAGAATCCCTTTGATTCCTAGCGCATGCGTTCCCAAAAGATCTTTTCTGGTACTCATCCAAAGCAACCAGCCACTAATTAGGGGTAGTAAGATACCGTTTGCTAATTGGGCTAAAGTGATTAAGGTCACTGGTTTAATACCAAGGGATGAAAATAAGATGCCGAGAAAGAGGATTAATCCCATGCTGGCACGCATGGAAGTAGATTGAATGTTTTGGTTCCAACCCAAAATTGCACAAATCACAAGCCCAGCCGCTAATGGGGCGGTGAGGGAGGAGGTAAGTCCTGCTGCGAATAAGCCAAAGCCCATCAAGTAGGTCCCAAAATCTCCAAAAATACCGGTCAGTCCTTTGGCAATGTCTTGGGCAGTTTCCAATTCCGTGACTGGATTTGCAACACCTGCTACCAAAATTGCCATGGATACGAGCCCTCCCAAAACAATCGAAATCCAGAGATCTTTTCTCATTTTGGGTAAATCTTGCTCACTAGTCCACTGTTTCTGCACCAAGCTAGCATAGAGAAACAAGTTATAGGGAACTACCGTGGTTCCGATTAAGGCTACGAGGGTTGGGAGTTTTTCAGTGGAGAATGTAGGTACAAATCCATGGAGGAGATCCGAAAGGTTGGGTTTGGTTAAAGCTGCAGCAATAAGGAAAGCCACAGACATGAAGATGACTAATCCCACAAGGATCCTTTCCAAGCTTTTGTAATTACCCGACCAAAGCAGGATTCCTGCTAGCAGTCCAACTATTAGATTGCCCGATTGCAGGTAAATAGGTCCAAATTTCCAGGTGGGTAAATCCAAGAAAATCCCGATACCTAAATAGGTTCCGGTAATATTTCCGCTTTGGTAGGCCGCATTGCCTATACCTATCGCGGTGAGGATAAGTCCCATGACCAGCAGTTTTCTAATCTTGGATCCCGTGCTATTTCGTACCAACTGACTGAGATCCATCCGGGTGAGGATTCCAATTTTACCAGATAATTCTTGCAAAAAAATAGTGGCTACAATGCTTAAAACTAGAGACCAAAGCAGCGTATAGTCGTACTGAATCCCAGCAAGGGTACAAACGGTAACAGTCCCTGGACCTATAAAAGCTGCTGTGATGAGAGGACCTGGGCCAATTGAAGCTGCTATTTTTTTTAGATTCATGTTGGGATTTTTTTTGAAAATAGGTAATTGGGTAGAATTTTTGTAGGTTTTCAATTGCACTTTTAAAAAATTCTCATGATTTGGATGAAAAGGATTGGACTGGTTTTGGGAGGGATAGTAATTCTTCTGGTAATTGCATCGGCCTCCGCTTACCGAAGTGACCTTTCCACAGAAGCAGTAAATGAAAAATACTTGACTCCCGAATCTCAGTTTATAGAAGTGAAGGGGATGCGCATTCATGTACGAATTGTTGGTGAAGGTGAACCCGTCTTCTTACTTCATGGGAGCTTTGCATCCTTGCATACTTGGGATGCCTGGCAGCAAGCCATGAGTCCTTATTACCAGACGATCTCTTTGGATTTTCCAGGGCATGGGCTCACAGGACCAGATTCCTTAAAGCGCTATGGGATAAAAGATTACAGTGAACTCGTTCATGCATTGGCTCAAATGTTAAATATAGAACAATACCATGTAGCAGGCAATTCAATGGGGGGAGCCGTAGCGATGCAACTTGCCTCTGATTATCCTGGAAATGTGCGTTCTCTTAACCTCATTGATGCGGCGGGTGCTCCTGCTGCAGATCGGACACTAACGGATTCTACGGCCCCGAAAAAATCAAATTCGGGTGGAGCTTGGATCTTTCAAGTGGCTCGTCACCCCATATTCTCCCAACTACTGTTGTCCTGTACTCCAAAATTTCTTTTTGCCATGAATATGGAGCAGGTTTATGGAAATGATGCTAAAGTTACGGATGAGGTCACGACGCGCTATTACGAGTTGATGCTTCGAGAAGGAAATCGACAAGCTACTTTAGATCGATTGAGCCAGCCTAGAAATAGCAACATCCAATTTGAACGACTTACCATGCCGATTTTGATTCTTTGGGGTGCAGAGGATACCTGGATTCCAGTGGCTCAAGGCAAACACTTGCAGCAAGCCTTACCCGGAGCTAATCTGGTCATCCTAGATGGGGTGGGGCATGTCCCTATGGAAGAAAGCCCGACTGAAACTGTCGCAGAATACCTCAGTTTCCTCGGTGTGGAGGTGCGAAAAACCTACCTTCAGCCTTTCAACCAAGTAGCCTATGCAGATTGAACTTTTGGTATATCTCCTTTCTGGGCTTTCTTTATCCTTATTGGGAATTCTATTTTTTGGCAAAGGAAAACGAAATGCAGACAAAGAATTGCGTGAGGAACTACAAGCTCTTTCCAAAACGCTGAACGAAAATTTGGCTGAGGCACGAAAAGAAGCTTCAGAAAATCTCCTTCGACAGTTTCAGTTGGTATTTGATAATCAGCGCAACTCTGCAAAGGATCAAAATGAAGCCTTGCAGCAGTTTGGGGAGCGAGTTCGCCAATCCTTGCTAGACTTGAGTAATGTGCAGCGGGAGAAGCTATCCGAATTGAGTCGTCGTCAAGACGAGCTCTTGAAAAATACGGAGCAGCGTCTGGAAAAAATTAGGGAGACCGTAGATGAAAAACTTCAGAAAACCTTGGAAACCCGATTGGGGCAGTCTTTTGACTTGGTCAGCACTCAGTTGCAAGCTGTTCAAAAAG
>JBANGF010000247.1:0-5669 GCA_037975655.1 Bacteroidota bacterium
GATTTCTACAGTCACTGGCTATTTCCGCAAGTTTGAAGGAAATGCAGAATCTACCTCCGAGGATTTTTCAGGAGCAACTGTTGCATTTAGCCTAGCGGTAGACAGCATCGATACCAATCAATCCGATCGGGATCAGCACTTGAAGTCCGCGGACTTCTTCGACACAGCCAATTTCCCAAACATTTCATTTGCCGGTAAACTAGTTAATCAAGGGGGAGAATACCAGTTGGTAGGTGACCTTACCCTAAAAGGAATTACCAAGGAAGTTACCCTTGACGTAACTTACGGGGGCACCGTCGCAGATCCTTATGGACAGACTAAAGCAGGCTTTGAGATTGAGGGTAAAATCAATCGTAAAGATTTTGGATTGACTTGGTCAGCCATCACCGAAGCTGGTTCTGTGGTAGTTAGTGACCAGGTGCGCTTGCAATTCAGCGTTCAATTGGTGAAGCAGTAAGTCAAAAAAAACTAAACCAACTCCGAGGAAGCTTCCTTTTTGGAGGCTTCCTTTTTATCGTTCTACTATGCAGCCGCTAATCCTAGGAATCCACCACATCACGGCCATCTCTGGAGACCCCCAGCAAAATGTAAATTTCTATGCAGGGATTTTGGGTCTTCGCTTGGTGAAGAAAACCATCAACTTTGACGCTCCCGATGTGTACCACTTTTATTTTGGAGATGCCTTGGGAAGACCAGGAACGGTCTTCACCACCTTTCCATTTGTAGGGGCGATGCGAGGCCGCAAAGGCGTTGGGGAATTGACCTATACGGCATTTTCGGTGGGCGTCGACAGTTTGGAATATTGGGAAAACCGCCTGAAAAAGTTTGGAATTACTGTTTCCGATCGCCTCACCCGATTTGGGCATTCCCTTCTCCGTTTTGAAGATCAAGATGGGATGGGGATCGAACTCATCGCCAATGGAGAAGATGATCGAGCAGGCTGGACCTATGGAGCGGTTCCGTTGGAGCATTCGATCAAGGGGTTTTACGGCGCGACAATGGCCCTGCGTAGCAAGGAAATGACAGAGCGCTTGCTACTAGAAAGCATGAATTACCGCTTTCATGGCCAAGAAGGCAATCGCTACCGCTATGGTATAGTTGGGAAGCCCGGAGAGTGGTTGGATATTTTGGTAGATCCCAATGGGCAGCGAGGCGTACAAAGCGCAGGTACGGTTCACCATTTGGCATTTCGCACCGCCACTACCGCAACCCAGTTGGACCTGCAGCAGCACCTAATCCAGCAAGGCTATGGAGTAACTGAGGTTCGTGACCGAAATTACTTCCTATCCATTTATTTTAGAGAGCCCGGTGGGGTCTTATTTGAAATCGCGACGGATGTTCCTGGTTTTGCAATCGATGAAGACGAGGCTCAGTTGGGAGAGGCGCTTAAATTGCCCGATTGGGCAGAAGCAAAGCGGAGGCAAATTGAGGCTGCTTTGAAACCAGTCACCTTTAACCCTGAAAACTATGTCTAATTGGATTCACGCGGGACTTCCACTAGCCCAAGCCAAGAAAGTACTACTGCTTCTGCATGGGAGAGGAGCAACAGCAGAAAGCATTCTAGCCTTAGCACCTTACTTAAATCTAGATGATTTTGCACTCTATGCTCCACAGGCCCCACAGCGCACCTGGTACCCATTTGGATTTATGGCGAGTGATCAAGGCAACCTTTCTGCTTTGAATTCGTCTATACAACAAGTTTCCCTTCTTTTTGAATTTCTAGTCAAAGAAGGAATAAAGCCGGAGCAGATTTACCTCCTTGGCTTTTCTCAAGGCGCCTGTCTTTCCTTAGAGTTTGCTGCACTGTATGCACAAAAATTGGGTGGAGTAGTGGCATTCACCGGAGGCTTGATTGGTGAAAAGTTGCAGGAAGAAAAATATACAGGGGATTTTCAAGATACCCCTATTCACATCAGCGGGAGTGCACACGACATGCACGTGCCTGCAAAGCGAATGAATGATTCGGCCCAGCTTCTTCAGCGAATGGGTGCAGCGGTAAATCTCTCCTTTTTTGAGGATGAATTGCATACCATACGTCCAGAAGAGTTGACCAAGGTGAATCAAACGATTTTTTGTAAGGTTTCTTAGTTCAAAAATCCCTGGCCTTGGCCGGGGTTTTTTTTGAACCAGTTTCACCACCGAAAAAAGCGAGAGAAAGCCATCCCTTTAAAAGGAATAACTGATGCTAGAGCCTTGCTCAGCATCAAGCTCTACTTGCGCATAGACCCCTACCTCTTGCTGCAATTCTTCCACATGGCTAATGATGCCCACGACTCGATTTTCATGGCGTAAGGCTTTGAGTGTTTCAAAGACCACGCGGAGGGAATTTTTATCGAGCGCTCCAAAGCCCTCATCCAGAAAGAAGAAACTCTGATCTGCCTGATTGAGGGCCTTTACCTTCTCAGCCAAGGCTAAAGCAAGACATAACGAGGCCTGGAAGGTTTGTCCACCGGAAAGTGTTTTGAGCAAGCGCTTTTTTCCTCCATTGAGGTAGTCCACCACCCAGAAAGTATTGCTATCGTCTATTTCCAAACTCAGGCTATTTTTGGTCAATATCCTAAAACGCTTGTTGGCCGTATTGCAGAGTTCCCGAAGGTAAATGGAACTCACGTAGCGAACAAATCCCTTACCAGAGAAAAGTCGCTCCAATTCCTTAAGATTGGCTTCACGGATATCCAGTTTTTCAAAGGCATCTGATAGCACCTGCTTCTCCTGAAGTTTGCGAGAAATGTCCTGTAATTCTTGGTTCAACAAAGTAACCTGGCTCTGCAATCCTTTTTCTCGATCTTTGGCAGCAGCCACCTCTTCTTGAAGGGCTTGGAATCTTTCTTCGGAATAGACTGCCAATCCTTCTTCGGTTTGTAATGCTTCGATGCGGACTCGGGTAGTAGCCACTTCCTGCTCATAGGTTCGAAGTTCAGCATCCATTTTTTCAGCATCTAGTTCCAACTCGAAAAGGCGAATTAGGGCATCTCTCTCAAGAAAACCGTGGGTGGCCATCATTCGTACAAATTCTTCCTCGCTGCTTGCAAGCCGATTCAAAGTGGTATGCACTAGTGTTTGAAAATTTTGGAGGTCTGCTAGGTTTTTGGATTGCGCTATTTGGCGGTCTTTCAGACGCTTTTGTACCCCTAAGAGGGATTCAGCTGCCGTTTCGATATCTTTTTCCACCAGGGCGATTTTCTCCAAGGTGGATGCGGAATCCTTTTCAAAATAGGGAAGACAAAAGTCTCGATCCTTGATTTCCTGTTGTTTACTTGCAATGGTCGAGACAAAATCCTGGTGCTTGAATCGTACTTCTTGCAGTTTCCGATCTGTCTCATCACGTTGAACTCGAAGATCACCACTTCTTTTCCGAAGGGTACTGAGTTGCTGTAAGAAGTTCTCTGAAGCTTGAATGGCATGTTCGAGATCAGCAATACGTTTCAAAAGTTGCTCTTGATTGCCAATTCCAATAACCTCAAGTGGTCCCCAAATTTCCAGCTCCTGGTTGTGAAGGGCTATTTTTTCTTGCTCTTTTTGAGCTAGATTTTTTTGAAGATTACTTTGCTGAACCTCTTCCAGGCTTTTTTTCTGGAGGAGTTCTCGAATTTCTTCCAACGCATGTTTCGCTTGAGTTAAATCTGTTTCTGCCTGCGCTAGTGCCTTTGCTGCCTCTCCAACTTGAAGTGGATTTGGGTGTTCACTGGCTCCACACAAGGGACAAGGCATTCCATTTTCCAAGAGATGTGCATGCGTGGCTAATCCTTGGGCTCGGATCAAACTTTCCCGAAGGACTTCGATTTTTTTGACTTCTGTTTTTTGAAGTTCCAGCCATTCTTCGAAGCTCTTCTTCCCTTTGGGTAGTCTACTAATAAATGAAGAAACTTGTGCAGCACTATTCGTCAAGAGGCTTGCCGCCTCTTGTAAGGATTGTGCTACTTCCCCTTTTCGTTTGACTATTTCTTGAAGTTGATTCAGGCTTGTTTTTAGGTCAACTAGCAGCCTGGGATCAGTATTTGGAAGTTGCGCTCGTTGGGATTCTAAGTTTTCAATCTCTTTTTCCAGGGATTGAATTTCTTTAGTGGTTTGTTCATGAATAGGAAGTAAGGCGTCCAATTCTTGTTGAACCTGCTTTTGTTGGGTTTGGATGCCTTGAATTTCTAAAACCTTTCGGAGGTCACGAATTTTGCCTTCTCGCAGGGGTCGTAGTTCATTGGTTTCACGAAATTTCTTTTCGTCTGCAACAAGGGCCTCCAATTCCTCTTCGAAGGACTGCTTGAGTCGATTGCATTCAGCTAAGCTCACCTGGTATTTTTCTAAATCCTTCTCCAGGTCTACCATGCGGTCCCAGATGGGTTTGAGGTAGGTTTTAGCATTCAAAAATCTTCGGTAGAGTTTCTTTTTTTCTTCCATCTCTGGAAGTTTCGAATCGAGAGTTGCTTGATCCTGTCTTAATTTTTGCAACTCAAGGAAGGATTTACGAATCCCCTCCATTTTAGTTAATTCCCCAAGTTGTTTGGCTAGTAGTTGTCCAAACTGGAGGTGCTCTTGGCTCAGCGCACTAAATTCATCCTGTTTGGACTGAAGGACTTCTGCCGAAATATCCACCAATCCATTGAGAAGGGTTTCAAATCGGATTTTCTCCTCACGAACTTGTTTGACTAAGCTGCCTGTTTGTGCCGAAAGGTCAAATCGATCCAATCCAAATAGGTCTTGCATCATTTGAGCCCGCTCGGTAGGCTTCTGATCGATAAACTCCCTAAATTTCCCTTGAGGGATGATGATGGTTTGTTTGAAATTTTCGCGGCTCATGCCGATCAATTCCGCTGCAGTTTTTTCTATAGCGGCCCATTCGTTGTGGATCAGCTCATAAAAACTGTGGGTGGCAGTTTCAATTTTTTCCGGGTCTTTTTTGTTGCGCTTGACGCTGTAGCGTGCAAGGTAGGTACTGCCGTTATTTGCCCCTGACCTAAAGGTGAAATTGAGTAAGACCTGGGAGTGCTGCAAATTGATCATGCTACCTCGTTCCCCCGAGTTGGACACCCGCTCTGGATTGCCATAAAGTGCAATCAGAATCCCTTCTAAAATGGCAGATTTTCCACTCCCTACGGCTCCAAAAATTCCAAAGAGGCCAGCAGCAGTCAAGGTTTCAAATTCAATGACTTGTTTTTCCCGGTAGGAATACAACCCTTCTATTTCCAGTTTAATTGGGATCATGAGGCAGTCGTTTTGCTAAGCACTTCTTTAAAAAGGTCTACCAGATCTGCGTTGGGTTCCTGCCCCTTTTCGCTGGTATAAAAAAGGCGAAAGAGGGATTCCATATCTCGACTCAAATCTTCGGGACGCAGTTCATCCTGTGTCTGCCCTGCCCCATGACTGAGAACAGGAATCAGGTTGATGATGCCATCATGCGCCTTCAAGATGGCTTTTCGCGTAGCGGCATCAATGGACTCCTCCGTCAAGTAGCTTATCTCCACAAAGCAGAAGGGATGAGCCTCCAGCCAGGTCAGCGTGTCTGGAAGGTTGTCAAAACTTATCCGATAAAGTGGTCTGCCCTCCTTCAGAGGAATAGGCTTGTACTGTACCGCTTGCCCTGGTTGCGCATGGATAAGCACTACGTTTTTTTCTTGATCTGCTTCAGAGAAGGAATAGGCAAGAGGGGAACTCGAGTACACCACAGGACATGG
>JBANGF010000254.1:0-2516 GCA_037975655.1 Bacteroidota bacterium
TCCCTCTTCGGGCATACACTGCCTCGGCTGTTTCATAAAACTTAGGAGGGGTAAAGGTTGAAAATCCAGCCGCTCCACCCCAGGCAAAGGAAGGGATGAAATTGCGTGGATAGCCATCCCCAAAGATGTTTGCACCAACACCAATAACGGTTCCGGTATTGAACATGGTATTGATGCCGCACTTACTGTGGTCGCCCATCATCAAGCCGCAAAATTGGAGCCCGGTGTTGGCAAATCCTCCTTTGGTGTAATCCCAAAGTTTGACCGGCGCATAGTTATTCTTGAGGTTGGAGGTATTCGTATCTGCACCCAGATTACACCACTCCCCGATTACGGAGTTGCCCAAAAATCCATCGTGCCCTTTGTTGGAATAACCCAAAATAACGGAATTGGACACCTCTCCACCCACCTTGGAAAAGGGTCCAATGGTGGTATCGCCTCGAAGCTTTGCCCCCATATTGACGGTAGATCCTTCACAGAGTGCAAAGGGTCCTCGAATCAAGGCTCCTTCTTGTACCTCTGAGTTTTTGCCCAGATAGATAGGTCCAGCTTCCGCATTGAGCACTGCTGCACGTACCTGCACACCTTCTTCAATAAAGATTTGATGCTCCCCATAGCAACGGGTGTGGGGATCCAGAATGGAATGGGAGGTCCTTCCAGCAGTAATTAGCGTAAAATCCTTACGGATTTCCGCCGCATTGAATTGGAAAATATGCCAAGTTTTCTGGAGTAGAACAGGATCCTGCTCCAGTTGTATGATTTTCTTTTCTGAGGCAAAAGCCAAGCTCTTCTCTTGTGGTCCACAAGACGTAGCCAATAATGTTTTTCCAAAAAACAAGGCCTCATCCTCTTTCAAGGCAGAGATCTGGTGCCAAGAATTCGCATCTGGCAACCAAGAGCCATTGATGGCTATTCCCTGCGCTGCAGTTCTTGGAAAAGATTTTTGAAGGTACTCCTGAGTCCAGAAAGAAATGGATGCTCCGCTATATTTTTCCCATTTCTCTGAAACTTTCAAAATCCCTACCCGAAGGTCAGCGATCGGCCGAGTAAAGGTAAAAGGAAGGAGCGATCCACCGATGGCCGGATCGTCAAACAGGAGAAGGTGCTTCATAGAACAAAAATAAAAAAGTCTCCCGGAATCTTTGCTCCGGGAGACTTTTTCGAAGAACGAAAATCGAAATTACTTCTTGGCGTAACGCTTGTTGAATTTCTCCACACGACCTGCGGTATCCAACAACATTTTCTTACCGGTGTAGAATGGGTGAGACTCAGAGCTCACTTCAATCTTGTACACAGGGTAGGTGTTGCCATCTGTCCATACGATAGTTTCGTTGGTTTCGATGGTAGACTTCGTCAAAAACTTAAACTCACTAGAGGTGTCGTAAAATACCACGTCTCTGTAGTTTGGATGAATATCGCTTTTCATGCTATCGCTAGTTTTAATGTTGCTTTTCTGAAATGAGGCACAAAGATATTCTTTTAAATAAATCCGACCAAATGTTTAGAAAGGATTTATTGAATAATCTAAGAAAAACTAGAACTATCCGATTTACTTGCTTTTAAAATCGCCTCGTTTGATGGATCGGATAAATTGAGACCAAGCAAATGGGTCCAAAATACGCAAAGGTCTAGGCCCGTAGATGTCTTGATTTTGGAGCATCTGGGCATCCTGGAAGGCTCGGAAATTCTCCCCTCCAGAGGCTGGCATGGATTCTGCCCATCGGAGGAGCATCTCTGGTCGCATATTGGAGCGACTGATGGCCATCGGATCCACAACGGTCATGGCTAATACCGCTTGCTTAAATTCATCCTCCGTAGGATAAGGCATGACTTCGATCTCAGCCAATGCAATCTCATCCACCTCCATGGTCAAGATCAAAGAAATTCGATCTTTGTCCATTTTCTCAGGAACCGTAAAACTCTGTTTCTTCAATCCAATAAAGGTGAAGACAATAGTATCTCCCTCCAAGACTGGCATAGAAAAATAACCAAATCGCCCAGAAACTGTTCCTCTACCCTTTTTTGGGACATAAATATTCACCCCAGGCACTGCATCCGTACTATCGGCATTGAGAACAATCCCAGAAAGTTGAATGACTTTTTTTTCCTGCTTATCTTGAGCCACAAGATCTTGGCTCCAGAAAAAAAATCCAGCCAACAGAATAAGCGCGTATAAATGGGTTATTTTCACGAATATTGGGTTCAAAGAGGTGCAGATCTTGGACTTCTTTAAAATTTAAAGCCAATTTCAGCGATTATTTTCGTTTCACCTCGTTCCAGAAGTTAAAACTTACAAATGAGACTCAAAAATATCAGTTTAAACTATGGTTTGCGAATTTTTAAAGCACTTTCGGAAGAACCGCGCGTGCGTATCCTGCATTTATTGATGCAGAATAAGGAATTAAGCATCTCCGACCTGGAACTTATTTTGGACTTTACGCAAACAAAAACTAGCCGTCACTTGATTTACTTAAAGAATGCTGGCCTCCTCGGAAGCAGAAGGGTAGACCAATGGA
>JBANGF010000263.1:0-6309 GCA_037975655.1 Bacteroidota bacterium
ATTCCACTTATGGCTGGATTTAAGAAAAATGAAATGATGGAATCCACCGTTTTCTCCTCGTATGCAATCACTTGCGCAGACTGTAAATTTTGGGCTTCCAGAATGGCTTTTTTGGAGCCAAATTCTCCTTCGCAATACCCGTTTTTTATGGCCTCAGAAACTGAAAAGGTGATGACAGATTCTGCATCAGAAAGTCCAGGCACTACCAATTTCTCATCTACCATGGCTTCAGCGATTTGAGGATTGCGACCAGTAGCCTCTGCCGTGCTGCGCATCATCGAGCGCATGTACGATTGGTATTTGTCAGGAGCTGCAGCCCCATCTGTTCCATTGACTACGGTGGCTGCACCGATACTGGCTCCTGGGGCCATATAGATGCTGTCACAGGCGATGGAAATCAAAGCGCCTGCTGAGGCGGCGTCTTTGTTTATAAATACATAGACCGGAATCTTGGATTCCAAAATTCGGGTACGGATCTCATCCGCATCCGTAACCGCTCCTCCATAGGTATCCATTTCGATTAGGATGACATCTACTTGCAGTGCCTCTGCCTGTTCAAGAGCCAATTTTACCCGACGATTCATCGCTGGATCGATGTCTTGGTCAATAGCGAAGGTGAATACCTTTTTCTGTTTTTCTTGGGAAAACAAAGTACCCGTCGAAAGAGCAAAAAGGGTAAAAAAAAGAAAGGTAATCCGGTTCATAGGTGTTTATTTATCAGCCCTCTGTCTGTCCATTTTTGGCTGAAGCAAAGCCATCTTTGAAGAAGTCTACACTCCCAATAAAGCCAAATTCTAAATTAAGGAATTTTCCCGCTTTCAACTTGAATAATGAGGGACGAAGGTTATTTTTGTTTACTTGCTTGCCAAGTGTTTTGTGTTACACTCCATTTTCTAATTCCCTATGTACGGCAGATTCCTCCTCCTTAGTTGCATTCTTTTCTTAGTTTTTATATCCCAATCTGCTGCATTTGCTGTAGATAGAGATCTATTGGATTCCATTGGGGTGCAAAAAATAGGAGATCGAATTTTTATTATCCACCAAGTGGTAGGGCAGGAGACCTTATTTTCCATTTCTAGAAGGTATAAAGTGCCGATGGTAGCCATTCAGGAAGCCAATGAAGCCTTAAAGCAAGGGATGAAAGATGGACAAACCCTGCTCGTACCTTTTGGTCAATCCAGCAATTCTCCCACAACGGTATCACCCACTACGGTGTCTCCTGCACCCGCATCCATACTTGCTACGAATAATTCTGCACCTGCGTCGAATCCTTCAATTCCCGAAGGTAATCTGGAAGCTAAGCCAACTAAAGTTGAACCCACAGTGGTAGTGGTCCAACCCACCAACTCTCCCAAACCAACCGAAACGGAAGCCCGACCAAATGCTACTTCCAAGACGCCAACAGCAACTGCTTTAACACTCAAGACCACACACAAGATAGTTCGTGGGGAATCCTTATTTTCTATTGCCAATAAGTACCAAGTGACTATAGCGGAGTTGAAGGAATGGAATTCGCTATCAGGTAGTAAAGTATTGGTAGGCCAATCCTTGAAGATATTTGCTTCAGAACCTGTGGAGGCTAGCGAAAATCCTGTGAAGACTACTGCGGAAGCGTCAGTTCCTAAAGCAGAAAAGAAAGAAGAAGCCAAAAAAGAGGACCCAAAAGCAATAGAGAAGAAAGTAGAACAGCCGAAAGTTGAAGAAAGAAAAGTAGAGCAACCGAGAGCAGTTAAAGAATCTATTTCTACAAATACTATTTCAAATAGTTCAAGTGAATGGACTTCCCATACCGTCAAATCAGGAGAATCACTTTTTTCCTTATCCAAGCAATACGGTACTTCTATTGAAGATTTAATTCAATGGAATGCCTTGACTTCCAATAACCTAAAGGTAGGGCAATCCATTAAGGTGGGAAAGGTTACTGCTAACCCAGTACCCAGTGAAGTAAAGAGTTCTCCTACCAATGTGCCTACTCAGCCTACAGAGAAATTAGCTGCTTCAAATGAAGTGGTTGTTGCACCAAAAGAAGTAATTGAGGCTCCAAAACAAGAAGTATCCGCTCCAAATACCTCAGGAGGATTTACGAATACGAAAGAGACAGGATTGGCAGAGTTAATTCCAGGTACTGAGGCAAATAAAAAGTACTTGGTGCTTCACCGAACGGCTCCGGTAGGCAGTGTAATTCGTGTCAAAAATGAAGAGAATAACCTTACCATTTTTGCGCGTGTGGTTGGAGTATTGCCAGAAACCGGTGATAATTCCAAAGTACTGATCAAACTTTCTCAAGCAGCCTTCGATCAATTGAAGGGAGTCAATGTACGATTTCCTGTTGAGATTTTGTACTAGTGGATAAAGAAAGAAACAGCTTTCTTCAAATCGTTTGAAGGGAGGCCTTTTCTTCAAAGCTGTTGTCTTTTGCTTAATTTTCAATCCTAGGTATGTCCAAAATACACCTGTTTTTTCATCATGTTTTCCGATTCATTTGGAACGGTATTTTTGTGCTTTGCTATCCCGTTTTGGCTAGTTTCGGACTACTTTTTATAGGACTTACCTTTTTATTTTCAAAGTTGTCCCAACTCTTGACTCGGCTTAAGTCTGAGAGTAAAAAAGGTGTGCTGATGGAGTCTGAATGGGAACTTCTTGCCAACTCAGATGACCTTTTGGAGGCAAAAGTGGAAAAACAAATTCTTTTTGGCCCAGTAGGTGTACGATTAAGGAGAAAAGATGGTGTTCCTTCTGTTTTGGGAGAATTTGTATTTGGAAAAAAAGTAAGGGTCCTGCAGGAAGGACTTATTTTGGAAAAATGGAACAGTTTGGATGCTACAGCGCTTCCCGATTTTGACATCTGCTTGTACGATCCTGAATTGGATAAGATTCGTGTACTCACCCAAATCAGCAGTTTTGACTGGCATTTGGCGGAAATTCAGGACAAGCAATTGATTTTCAAATGGTTTGATGGCACGCAAGGGGGGGAGCAAGTCATTCATTTATGAGCCAACATATCAAAGATTTTTTAGATGAAAAGGTAGCCCAGTACAATGGACCAAACTTTATCGAATTAGACCCGATTTCCATTCCACATCGCTTCCGAAAAAAGCAAGATATTGAGGTGGCGGGGTTTTTTGCAGCAATCTTGGCCTGGGGTCAACGAAAAACTATCCTTTCCAAATGCAAGGAACTGCTCGCGCGGATGGATGATGCGCCTCACGATTTCCTTATCAACCATTCTGAAGGTGACCTAAAAGCCTTTTTGGGTTTCAAACACCGTACCTTCAACGAAGTCGATGCCCTGTATTTCATTCATTTTTTGTCGTGGTTTTACAGGCAGCAGGAAAGTTTGGAAGCGGCTTTTTTAATAGGCCAAACCGGAGTAATCGATAGCATGGAATCGATGCTTACTCAATTTCAAAGCTATTTTTTCAGTTTGGAAGATGCTCCTTCACGAACCAAGAAGCACATTTCTTCTCCTGCTACCCGTTCGGCTTGCAAGCGGATCAACATGTACCTGCGCTGGATGGTTAGACAAGATAATCAGGGTGTGGATTTTGGGATTTGGAAAGCCATCAGCCCAGCTCAACTGATCTGTCCTTGCGACCTGCATGTGGATCGTGTAGGTAGGAAATTAGGATTGATTACCCGCAAGCAAACCGACTGGGGTACCGCAGTAGAACTGACTCATGTGCTCAGAACCTTTGATCCCAAAGATCCTGTGAAGTATGATTTTGCCTTATTTGGACTAGGTGTGGAGGAAAAATTTTAGGAGGTAACATTTACTCTTGATTCTTTCGCTTAA
Organism: Bacteroidota bacterium; assembly: GCA_037975655.1. Lineage (GTDB taxonomy): Bacteria > Bacteroidota > Bacteroidia > Cytophagales > Cyclobacteriaceae > Algoriphagus. The sequence continues at coordinate 3,794 of JBANGF010000263.1, forward strand.
AATGGTGCCTTAAAGTTGAAGAATAAATTACCTAAGCCCTGTTTGTTGATGGAATACTCCAATCGGAATACTGCATCGTATCCAGTTACAAGGTCAATTCCAGCTCCATATCCGAAAAGGTATTGATTGGTGAGTGCCAAGTTTTCTGGAATCCGGTTTCGATCCCGTACTGCGCCCTGATCAAAGTTGCCACTGAGGTAAATACTGAGCGGAAGTGTATTGAATTGATCGTTGTAAATGGCTCTAGACAAGTCAAAACTAGTTTGAAGTAGTTGATAACGGAAACTGTTTTTTTGGACTACCAATTGCTGTCCTTCAATGACATTGAGTTCGTAGCCTCGAATAAAATTTGGGGTGTATCCAATGCCTCGTATTAGGGTGTATGGTTGCAATGGACTCATAAATAATCCAGCAGTCAAGCCTGTAGCAAAATGAAATTTTTTACCAATAGGAAGGTATCGATTGGCAGTTACATTAATTTCCAATTCATCCAGGTCCTTTCTTGTGAAGAGCCCATATTTGGTTGCGGTCAACTGCAGTAATTCCCCCTTGGTAGCATAAGCAATATTGTCCCGCTTGTCGTGGAGAAAAGAATATTGAAAAAAGGAATAGGAAAGCCGATTACCAGTTTGAAGAAAATAGTTGGGGTTTTGTTCCAATACCTTTGGAGATATCCAGGTCGTACTATGGCCCAAGGTCACTAGGTGAAAATTATAAAAAGTACGGCGATAGGTGTACCGAAGTGCAGTAGCGAAATTCTTTCGTAGGACTTCTTCTAAATCAGCGGTATAGAAAATTTGTCGATTGAATCTAGAAGCAATGGGTACTGTTTTTTGATCTCGGTAGGCCAGTTGAAACGAAAGTCCATGCTTTTGTTTTCGATCAATGTAGGGTTTGGAATAGATTACCTCTAGGCCTTTTGTAAATCCAAGTTGACCTGAGAAACGGAATTTCTCATTTCTACCCCCCACATTAGCATGGTTAATTTTGATGCCATAGTTGACACGAGACCAGTCTCGATCTTGGTTGGTCCACCATTCTGCAAAGTTTCGATCTGCCAACTGAAAAATAACGGATGGTAAAATATACCAGCGTTCCTTGACGGCAATCAAAATTTCCACTTCTTCTGGGCCTACACGTAATGGGGTAATCTCGACTTCGTTGAATAATCGCAGGTTATAGATTTTCTGTTGATCTGCCTTCAATATCCCCATAAAGGTTTCCCAATCGTAGGGGTAATTGGTTACAAAGTCTAGTTCACGTAGAATAATCTCCTTTTCGGTTTTTTCATTTCCAATGATGTAGATGGAATTGACACGAATTTGTTGGGGGTGCTCCTGAACTAAAAGGCTGTCCTGCCCAAAAGCGGAAAGCGAAAAAAAGTGGGTTCCACAAACAAAAAAGATCGCATGTACCGCAAATAAAAACTGGGTATATGAAAATTTATACCGGTAAATTTGCTCGAACTTCTGCATGTTTGACCAAAATGGGAATCACTATGTTCACGACCTACCTCCGAAAGATAGCCATATTTCCTGTACTGGTCTACCAATATGTTATTTCCCCAATTTTTCCGGCCAATTGTCGTTACCATCCCACTTGCAGTCAGTACATGAAGGAAGCGATCTTAAAGCATGGCGTGCTAAAAGGGGGATTATTGGGAATTAAACGAATCGGTAGATGTCATCCCTGGGGAGCACATGGTCACGACCCAGTACCTTAATCGATTTTTGGACTTCCCTTTTTAAGGGCTCGAATTACCAAAATCAATCCTATAGTAACGAGTGGAATACTCAAGAGTTGCCCCATATTCCACTGCATGGATTGTTCAAAATCCACCTGAACTTCTTTGAAGAATTCCCATCCAAATCGTGAGCCGAACACCAGGATGAAAAATAGTCCAAAAAGCAGCCCGTCTGGGAGTTTGGATTTATGCTTTATCCACAGGCTTAGCAGCAAAAGGAAGATTAAGAAATAAGTCCCCGCTTCGAAGAGCTGAGTAGGGTATTTTACGCGCCCAAGAGTTTTCACCGTGACGAGGTAATTGGATGCCTGTTCCTTGATCTCTAACTGAAGCGGGGTGTTCAATGGCTCCGCCAAAAACTCTTTGGAAGAATTAAACTGAGTAAGCGCATACTTGATGTCTTGCGAAAGAACAGACTCCAAACTCTCTTTGGTGTAATTACCTTTCGAAATCACCAAGTCAATATTTACGGGTACTATTCCAGTCCCTTGAATTTCATCTTCACGATCCAAAGGCTTGTAAGCTTCAATGGATTCGATGGGTACACGTAGCGTACTCAAAATTTCTTCTGCATCGCGAGCATAGACGATTCCAGTGTCCGAGTTGGTGTCTTTTCCCCCAATTTCTGAATTCATCAAATTACCCAACCGAATCAGTGCGCCTGTAAGTGCTACTACAATCACAATTCGATCCACTACCCAAAGGTAGCGCATGCCTTGGTTTTGCCTGCAGAAGATCCAGAGGGCAATAGGGATAGAAATCGCAGCACCAT
>JBANGF010000302.1:0-3015 GCA_037975655.1 Bacteroidota bacterium
TGAGCGGGCTATTTTCTTTTGCAAGGGGGTGATTGAAACGGTAAAAAAATTGGGATGGGCGCCAGACATCGTGCATTGCAACGATTGGATGACTTCCCTCATTCCGATGTACTTGAAGACTACGTACAAAAACGAGCCCTTGTTTAAAGAGACTAAGTCAGTATTTGGTATTTATACCGAAGGATTTTCGCATACGTTTGGAGATGATTTGTTAAACAAGGTTAAGATGGTAGATATCGATGATACTATTTTAGCACCTTTGACTAGCAAAGATTTTTCAGGCTTCATCAAGATGGGAATCGCCTATGCGGATCGTGTAGTGCAAGGCTCTGAAGTCTCTGCCGACTTGAGTCAACTTATAGGAGATTTTTCAAAAAATCAGAAATTTGAAATCAGTTTTGAAGAAGAGCAGCAAGCTCATGAAGAGTTGTATGGAATGTACACCAGCCTTGCGGGCTAAGTTTTCCGTTTTCGCGTTTTTTTTACTCTTGGTCTTGGGAGGATGTAGTGATCCTGCTACGCTTGGCCTCGAACTTGCTCCTAGCAATAATCAGATTGGAGTTTTCTACAAAGAAATTCCTTTAGATGCTCAAGTAGTGCTCCTCGATTCGTTCAATACGACCAATGCAGGTATCCTCATTGTGGGCGATGAACAGGATCCCTATTTCGGAAAGACCAGAAGCACGGCATATACCCGCTTGCACATCGAACAAGGCACCACAAGACCTACTTCCTTAGCGGTATTGGACTCTGTATTTTTCAACTTATCCACGGTTAGTGTGAATGGCTCCGACTTGGATAAAAAGAAGAAGTATTCGGTACACTTACTTTCCGAACCTTTGCTAGATACCTTATATTACAACTTTAGCAAGCTTCCTTATCAGACTAGTCCAATTGCAGAGGTGGAAGTAACTTTCAAGAACACCAAAGACACCCTTTTAAAAGCACCCCTTAATGAAATTTTTGCAGGGGAAGTTTTTTCCAAACTGAAGCGAGGAACGGAGTTTGACAATCTTTTTAATTTTAGAAAATACCTTCCAGGTGTGGCCATCGTACCAAGAGAAGGTGACAATGCTACGGCAGGATTTTCTTTGGGAGGAAATACGGGGATTACTTTTTATTACCACAATACGGGGGATACGACTAGGCTGAAGTACAGCATCACCACCTTTTCATCGCGTAGCTTCAATGGAATAGAATCTGACCGTCAAGGTACGCCTACCGATGTGGTGCGCGACTACCAAAAATCTTATTCCACAGGCAATATTGTGGGGATGAAGTCTGGTTTGGGTCTAGCCATGCGCTTGAATACGCGGCCTTTGGACGCTTTTCTAGATACTTTATCGGGCGTGGTTTTCAATCAAGTGACCTTGGAATTGGGTCCTATTGAAGAACAAGATGAGGGGCAAACCCCTATATCGGGTATGGTGATGAAATTTGTGGACTCCCAAAATCGGGTCCTTTTGAGCACCATCAACAAAGCCGAACTTCACCTTCAGGGGGATGGGCAGCTTCAAGTCATCGAACAAGAAGATGGTACCAAGGTCCCGAATAATTTCTTTCCTTCTTCAGCAATTCTCAATTACGATGCTACGGCTAAAATTCAGCGTGTTGGACTCAGTTCCTACATGAATGCCTTATTGAAGAAGGAGTTGAAACGTCAGGACTTGCTGCTCTACGCAATTACGCCCAATACAGGAGACGATTTCAAGCGCTCGCTTCGCCAATTTAAAGTCAATAAGGATAAGGTGAAAGTCAAGGTGATTTTCTCCAAAACCAAATAGCCAAAAAATTCATTAAAGTGGCCCTAATCCCCTTTTGATTTTTTAAAAGGGGATTATCTTTTTTGGCACAATTCCTGTTTCTTTGTTTCAACAAAACCAACTTTTATAAATTTTTAGTTATGTGCGGAATAGTCGCTTATGTGGGGCAGCAAGATGCCCTTCCCATCATTCTTAAGGGGTTAAAAAGACTTGAATACAGAGGCTATGACTCTGCAGGAGTAGCCTTGATTGATCAAAAGGGGCTCAGTATTTACAAGAAAAAGGGAAAGGTCTCCGAGCTGGAAAATCACCTTGCGGAAGGCGGAGTCCTTCATGCCAAGGTAGGCATCGGACACACCCGCTGGGCCACCCATGGGGAGCCCAATGACATCAATGCGCACCCGCACTATTCTTCCTCTGAGCGCTTTGCGATGATCCACAATGGAATCATTGAAAACTATGAGGTGCTCAAGATCGATTTGCTTAAGAAGGGCTACACCTTCCAAAGTGATACTGACACGGAAGTTTTCGTGAAGTTTATCGAAGATATTTACAAGTACAATGGCTGTTCACTAGAAGAGGCCTTGCGCCTAGCTTTACACAAGGTAGTCGGCGCCTATGCCATCGTCTTGATTAATTTGGAAGAGCCCAATACGCTGATTGCCGCTAGAAAAGGATCTCCGTTGGTCGTGGGTGTAGGGGAAGGAGAATTCTTTTTGGCCTCGGATGCCACTCCATTTATTGAATACACCAATAAGGTAGTCTACTTGGATGACTACGAGATCGCGGTGGTCCGTGGGGGAGAACTTGAGATTAAAACCATCGAAAACGTAGCCACGAATCCCTACATCAATCAGTTGGAGATGGAACTCGAAGCCATCGAGAAGGGGGGGTATCCGCACTTTATGCTCAAGGAAATCTATGAGCAGCCCAAGTCGATTGCAGATTGTCTTCGTGGGCGCTTGGATGCCAAAGCGGGCAGATTAATTCTGGGTGGATTGCGCGAGTACATGAACAAGTTTCAGAATGCTGAGCGCATCATCATCACTGCTTGCGGGACCTCTTGGCATGCCGGCCTGGTAGCCGAGTACTTATTTGAGGAGTTTGCCCGCATCCCCGTGGAGGTGGAGTACGCTTCCGAATTCCGCTACCGTAATCCGGTGGTCAATGAAAAAGATTTTGTGATTGCGATCTCCCAATCTGGAGAAACTGCAGATACCTTGGCGGCTATTGAGCTGGCCAAATCTCGTGG
>JBANGF010000006.1:0-5302 GCA_037975655.1 Bacteroidota bacterium
CAGTTGGTTTTAATGGAGCTTCTTGGTTTTGTATCAATCCAGTAAGTAATTCGAGTTCCACACCAAACAATGATCCTACCGATTGGGCCTTATTGGCCTCACAGGGATCCCCTGGTCCCCAGGGTCCTGCAGGGGTGGCAGGTGCTACGGGTCCAGCGGGTTCCATTGGACTTACGGGGCCCACAGGTCCAGCGGGTCCTCAAGGAATCCAAGGACTTACCGGGGCTACCGGTGCTACGGGTGCTCAAGGCCCAGCGGGTACTCAGGGTGCACAAGGTATTCAAGGTCCTACCGGAGCTACTGGAGCACAAGGACCCATTGGATTGACCGGTCCTCAGGGTCCAAGCGGAACGAATGGCGCCAACGGCCTCTCTGCTTATCAAGCTTGGTTAAATCTAGGAAATACGGGTTCGGAGACGGTCTTTATTGCTTCGCTTACTGGCCCAGCTGGAGCGGCAGGCGCTGCAGGTGCACAAGGTCCGACGGGTGCCACGGGTGCTACAGGCCCGCAAGGCCCAGCTGGTGCAACGGGCCCGCAAGGGTTAACGGGGGCCACGGGTCCTCAAGGCATCCAAGGACTTACTGGTGCTACAGGTGCTCAAGGACCAAGTGGCACCAATGGAGCCAACGGAACCAATGGAATCTCTGCTTATCAGGTTTGGCTCAATTTGGGAAATACGGGTACAGAATCCGCATTTATCGCCTCGCTGACTGGCCCCCAGGGCCCAGTAGGTGCCACTGGTCCTCAGGGTCCTCAGGGTCCAGCAGGTTCAAATGGTACAGATGGAGCAGCAGGTGCCACAGGTCTCCAAGGCCCTGCAGGACCAACTGGGTTGACCGGTCCCCAAGGACCGGCAGGAACAAACGGAACAAATGGAGCCACAGGAGCTACCGGTCCTCAAGGTCCAACTGGTCTTACAGGAGCCAATGGCCCGCAAGGTCCATCCGGCCCAACTGGTGCTTCAGGATCCAATGGAAAAACAGTAGCCTATGGGACTACCAACCCAGGCTCGGGTACTGGAGTGGATGGTGATTTTTACATCAATACCGCAACGAATACCTTATTTGGGCCAAAAGTGAGTGGGGCTTGGCCTTCAGGAGTTTCCTTGGTTGGGCCGACAGGAGCTACGGGTGCTACAGGAGCCACAGGTGCTGCTGGTCCTCAAGGAGCGACCGGAGCAACGGGTGCTCAAGGTCCAACAGGAGCGACAGGCCCGGCAGGTCCTGCACCTGCAGGTACGGGTATTGTTACGGTAAGCGGAGGCACGATACAAACTCCTGCGGCGCTTACAGGAGACGTGACCACCTTAGGAGCAGGTTTAGCTACCAGCATTGGTGCGGGTAAGGTCACCAATGCCATGCTAGCAGGAAGTATTGCGGCGAACAAGTTGGTGGGTACTGATATTACCACCTTGGGAACTATTACGACGGGTACTTGGAATGGAACTACCCTGGCGATTGCGAATGGGGGAACGGGTTCGACTACAAAAAACTTTGTTGATTTGACGACTAATCAAACCATAGACGGTGCCAAGCAATTTCAAAAAGCAGCGACCAATACTGCAGCTCTCAATTCAGGAACGAGTTTGACCATTGATTTTGGACAGAGCAACTTAGCCTACACAAGTGGAGGGGGGGCTTCACCTTCCTACACGCTCTCGAATGTCAAGGATGGAGGCGCCTATACCCTAGTGCTTACCAGTACGACCAACTCTGGAGCGCCCAACTTTACGGTGACTGGATTTTCCACCATTAAATACATGGGCACCACGTCCTTGACCACAGGAAAAGCCCATATCTATTCTTTTATCTCCGTAGGGACGGTGGTCTATGTAAGTATGGCTACTGAAAACTAAACTGGGATGAAAAAGATAGTATTCATTGTACTGCTCGTAAACATTTATTGCGTTGGACAGCTCCAAGCCCAACTTTTTGGGGGGCAGCTTAAGGCAACAACTTCTCCCTATCCTCCTGGAACGGTACATTGCAAACCTCAAAACCGAACCGCTGTAGTGGAAGTCACGAGCCCTGTCACTGGGAAAAAATGGATGGATCGTAACTTGGGAGCAGAGCGTGTAGCTACTTCAAGCACGGATGCCTTATCCTACGGGGATTTATACCAATGGGGAAGAGGGGCAGATGGGCACCAATGCAGACTTTCGGGTACGCGAAATGGGCCAAGTAGTTTGAACCAACCTGGCCATGGTGATTTTCTTGTAATTCAAACCAGCAGTGTATCTGATGACTGGCGCAGTGATCAAAATAATGCACTGTGGCAAGGTTTAGGTGGAATTAATAATCCGTGCCCACAAGGCTTTCGGATTCCAACCAAGCAGGAGTTTATAAACGAAAACATCAATTCAGGAGTTGAAGCATTTAATTCGGTGCTAAAATTACCCTACGCAGGATGGAGAGATCAGTTAGGAGTGATTTCAGCTGAATCATTAGCTGGGTCTACTTTAGTGCCTTATGGCTTTGCTTGGACCAGTACGGTAAGTGGTGGATCTAGTACCAACGATGCCGAGGCATTCGCCTATTATTCAACCCGTGCCTTCGAAAATCCCTACGCGCGTGCTCGTGGGTATTCGGTCCGCTGTATCAAAAATTAAATTTGAAGGAGGTTTTTTCATTGGAGAATACCTAAATCGTCTTGGTTTTGGATAAATTTGAAGGTACTATTTACTAGCGGTAGCCGTATGAAAAGAATCCTTGTTCTCTTGTGGTTTTTGTATTTGGGTGTAGGAAATGCCATATCCCAAACTATATCAGGTACCTTTCCCTCCTTAGCAAATCAAACCCTTACCTTAGAAGGCACAAAGGGATTTGACACCTACGCTATAGGGACCGTTAGAGCTGATGAAAAGGGGCAATTCTCGTACACCTTTTCTCCCCAAGATTATGGAGTCGCCTTTCTTTCTGGGGAAGATCAAAAACCTTTTGTAGTGATTTTGGAAAAATCCGGAATTCACTTGGAGGGGCAAATGCTCAACGACGCAAGTAGCATCCGGATTTTGGAGGGACAAGAAAACCGCTGGTTTGAACAATATACACAGGAACAAGGGAAGCGGGAGCAGGCCTTAAGCGCCTGGGCATATCTGCAAAACCTATATCAAAAAGATCCGTTTTTTGCAAAGGAGCAAGCACCTAATCAGGCTATTGATGCAGAGGTCACGCGGCTTCAGGGGCAAGATGAAAAATTTATCGAAGGACTTCCAAGCGAAAGTTTCGCCCGCTGGTTTTTGCCCATCCGAAAATTGATAAGTTCCGTAGGAGCCGTTGCTCAGTACCGGACCGCCGAACTTCCACAAACCATTGCTGCTTTTCGGTCCATGAATTATGCAGATCCACGTTTCCAGAAGAGTGGACTTTTTCGGGACGTATTTGAAAGCCAGTTTTGGTTACTTGAAAACTCGGGAGGAACTCTAGACGAGATTTATGAAAAAATGGAAGTATCCATAAATGCCATTTTATCGAGTGTAGGAAAGAATGCGACCCTCTACAACGAGGTGGTTGCCTATTTACTAGAACTTCTCGAACGGCGAAGCCTGACGAATGCGGCGGAATACCTGGCGCTTACCGTACTCGAGCAAGACAAAGTTGCCCTACAGCCACGTTTGGCAAGACAATTAGAGGGATATCGTTCAATGAAGGTGGGGACAACCGTTCCTGAGATTCAATTTACAGGGGATATCTTTCTTCAAGGCAAATCCGTTGCCTATCCTTCCCGTCTTTCTGAAGTGACGGCCCCTTACCGCCTGGTAATTTTTGGTGCCAGTTGGTGCCCTGCGTGCTCAGAAGCAATGGCCGAGCTAATCCCCTTGTATGAAAAATGGAATAAGCTTGGGGTAGAGGTGATTTTTGTTTCTCTGGATACAGATCCAACAGCTTTCAAAGCCTATTCGGAGGGAATGCCATTTATTGCGTATTCGGATTACAAGAAATGGGATACGCAGGCTGTATCGGATTACTATGTTGCTAGTTCCCCATCCTTTTACTTAATCGATCAGTCGGGAAAGCTGCTTTTGCGCCCATTATCTGTCAAGCAGATCGATGCTTGGATAGATTGGAAGATGGATGGGAGCGGAAAATAAGTGGTCTGTTGCTAAACAGTACCAAGTACCAGGTACCAAGTACAAAGTATGGATTAGCAGAAGGACTAGAATTCTGCAGTGAAAATGTGCAAAGTATGGATTAGTACCCAAATTTTGCTTAACAAGGTACTTGGTACATTGTACTTGGTACTTTGTACTTTGTACAATAGTCTCCCATGTAAATAAACTTTCCCTTAAAATTTGTAATCAAAGCACTTCAATACACGATCCCGCTGCCCTCTTCGTTTTTGGTTACCTGCTAAAAATTGGTATCGCAGGGAAAACTCATGAGATCCCTTGGTATTCGCTCCGACTTGAGAAATCATCCAATCGTAGGAATAGCCTAATATCACGCCGTTTTGAAGAGGTACGCCGAAAATCCCAATAATTGATTCGTAGTTTTTCAATTCGTTTCTGGTCATCAGGCCTCGGAAGCCCACTCCGAAAATGAAGGAATCGTACTTAGTCTGTGCACTGAGATCCAACTGTGAAAATACACCTTGCTTCTTGAAGTTGCCCATGACGGAGAAATACCGCTCACGATAATTGCTCCAATAGCCAGCGGAGCCTAATTCTTTTTCCCATCCAGCCTGTATCCCGTATTTGATGGGTAAAAATTCAAACTCATCGTAGGTAGAGTTTAACATTTTTGGATTATTCAAATGGTGGCCACTTATCCCAATCCAAAAATCTGGGCTGGCATACATGACACCTAGACCTAAATCTAAATAGCCAAATGGATCCAATTGAGAAATCATGTCGATTGAATTGGGATTTGTAGTTCGATTGAAAACATCAATTTGATCGCCAAAAATCAGATTTTCCAAATTACCACTACGTCTGGCATAGGTAATTTGTGTACCCATTCGAAGACTAGAAAAATCGGATAGTTTGAGACTATAGGCGTAGAGCAACCCTAGTTCGGTGGTATTTAAACTCATGTTTTCCTCATTGTAGGAATTTGCAACCAAACCGATTCCGCTTTGGAGGTCAAAGCTGTAGTGATCGATAAATGCTGAGTATCCATTAAAATCGAAATCCAGCCCTGGCCATTGCTTCCGGTAATTTACACCCATCCGTGTCAATTCACTGGATCCAGTTAGTGCTGGGTTCAGGTTGAGTGGTCCAGAATAAAACTGTGAAAAGTGAAAATCTTGTGATTTTAACTCCGTAGCAAGTAGTATACTGAGAAGTAGAATAAGAATCTTTTT
>JBANGF010000076.1:0-3372 GCA_037975655.1 Bacteroidota bacterium
CAAGCCACTGCCGCTGCAGTCAAAAAATGGTCCGAAGAAACTGACACTAGCAAACTTCGCATCATCGGCTACCGCAATGTTTGGTTCAAGTTTGAACCCCATGAAGCAAACGTTATCGTGCCTGTTTCTCTAGGAGATATGGCCGTGATGGAAGACTCCTTTGCCAACTGCTACCTCAGCCAGGTAAAAGCATCTTTCCCGAGCTACTCCCACAATGGGAAATTTAGCACGGTTGCCAAGCGCACCTGGGTTGGTCAGCTCAATGACATTCAATTGCTGCTCGGTAAAAATTACTTCTACCAGCACGAACATGCCAAAGTACGGGCCAGCCATGGCTTGATTTTCTTCCGTGACATGAATGTGGAAGAGTTTTTGGCTACAGCCAGAGAACTCGAAAAATCCATAGAAGGCATGCTTTAATTGGCTGCCCTATTTAGTCTAATTGACTTTCTGATTTTCGAATCTTCAGTTAGGTAGTCAGGTATTTTTGCTCCCATTAATCCTTTTTTCGAATGGAACACGTTATTCTAGGCATCGACATTGGCGGCACCAGCATCAAGGCTGGGGTGCTGGTATCGGGTCATCTCCAAGACATCCGAAGCATACCCACCCCTGCACTAGAAAGCCAGGAAGTTATTTTGGAAGCCTTGGCAACTTTTATTGAAAGTTACCTCCCCTACTCCTTTGAAGGAATCGGGATTGGGATTCCTGGATTGGTGGACCCGAAGGAAGGTGTTGTTTTGGGATTGGCCAATATCCCCTCCTTTCAGCTTGTTGAACTTCGAAAGTTTTTAAGGGCTCGCTTTGGTAAACCTGTTTTCATCAACAATGACGCGAATTGCTTTGCATTGGGTGTACACAAATTTGGAGTTGGCAAAGGATTCCAAAATCTCGTAGGCATCACCTTGGGCACTGGCCTTGGAGGAGGAATCATTATCCATGGGAAGTTGTACTCAGGGGTCAATTCCGCTGCTGGAGAATGGTGTGGCGTTTCCTACTTGGATATGACCTTTGAGGATTATTGCAGTGGCAAATTTTTCAACCGCGTGTATCAAAGTCGTCCCAAGGCCTTGGCTAAACTAGCGCAGGAAGGAGATCCCGTAGCCTTGCAGGCCTTTGCTGAATTTGGAACCCATGTGGGGGAGCTGCTCAAAGTGATTCTTTTTTCCCTTGCTCCCGAAGCCATCGTCTTGGGTGGTTCCATTCGGAAGACCTACCCTTTGTTTGAAAAGTCCATGCGGGCCACCTTACAAACTTTTCCCTATACCTCTGTCTTGGCAAAACTCCAACTGCTCGTGTCTGATCTAGACGAAACAGCCATTCATGGAGCAGTGGCTTTAGTGGATCTTCAACCAGAGGCTGTGTCCGAGGTGATGGAAGGTATCTAAAAAAATTACATCAAAGCTAGACTCCCCTACCTGACACCTGCAATGGAATCGTGGTTAGATCTTGAATCTGAATGGGTTTTCCTTGCTCAATGGAGTGCCTCGCAGCAATTCCAATCAAGCAGGACATGGCCCCATCTCGACTCCCTGCGGACTGCCTCCAAGGGTCGGCTTGGTTGGGGTCAAGAAAAAGCTTGTCCTTGAGTCGCGTATCTCCTCCACCATGCCCTCCCAATCCATGGGGAACCGAGATGATGGTTCGCTCCCCAAAATTTTTGACCAACACCAATTCATCCTCATTTTTTTCCTCCCAGGGCTGACTTTCTTTGATCCATGCCTCTAGCCTTCCTTCGGTTCCATTAAAAGCAATTCGATAGCCTTCGTAGGGAGAGTAGGTGGTCAAGGAATAGCTCACCTGCACCTTATTTTTGTAGCGGATTTGAACTGCCATTTTATCAAAGCTGTCAATTTCTTCGCGAAACACACATCCATCCCGCAAGTAGCCGTCGTACTTTTCGTTGTCCACATACAACTTGGTGAGGTATTCATTTTTGGTAATGTCCCAGTAAAAATAACAGGAAGAAGCATGGGGACAACCTCGGCAGGACTTGGATCGAAAAGGACCATTTTTTCCATAAAACTCAAGGGAACCGTAAGCAAAAACCTCTTCTGGGTCTGAGTTTAGCCACCAGTTGAGTAGGTCAAAATGGTGCGAAGCTTTGTGCACCAAAAGGCTTCCGCTGTGAGCCTGGATGCCATGCCAACGTCGAAAATAATCTGCACCATGGGAAGTGTCCAGGTACCAATGAAAATCCACCGAGGTCACCTTGCCAATGGCTCCTTCCTGCAGGAGTTCATAGAGTTTTTGACGATGGGGAGAATAGCGGTAGTTGAAAGTCACCAAGACCTGCTTACCAGAGAGTCGCTCTGCATCTAAAATGGCTTGCACCTTTTGTTCATCGGTAGTCATCGGCTTTTCCGTGATGACATGCATGCCAGCATTCAAGCCCTTGATGATGAATTCGTGATGGGTGCTATCTACCGTAGTCACGATCACCACATCTGGGGTAGTTTCGCGAAGCATTTGGTCAAAATCTAAAAATAAGGGACAATCCACTTCCAAATAAGCCCTCCCTAGTTGCATGCGTCCTTCGTTTTTGTCTGACAAACCCACAAACTCGACCCGATCGCTGTAGGCCTTCACCACATCCCGGCCCCACATGCTAAGCCCACGTACGCCTGTACCTACCAAGGCCAATTTCATTTTGCGGTCCAAGCCAGGAAACAAACTTAAGGCTTGAGCCAGGGGGTGCACTAAAAAGGAACCTGCCAAAGCTGTTCCTGAGCGTTTGATAAAGTTTCTTCTTGAGGAGCTGGTGAAAGTATTCATAGTAGCGTAGATCTGAATAGTCAAGTTAAGAAAAAGGAGCATTGAATTCGCCTAAATCAAGAACTAGAATTTCGGTGGGTGACCTAAAAATAATCCCCAAATCATCCTTTTATTCTCTTATTTTTATAGGCAAAGTAACTCATGGAAAGAACTTTATCACTTCGAAGCCTTTTTAGAATCAGCAGACCCATCAACCTGCTGCTGATCGCCTTTGCTCAAGTGATGACGGCGCATTTTCTGGTGGAAACCAATGCAGAAGGCATCCCTACCCTTCAGGATTTTCGGCTCTACCTTTTGATCCTAGCCACCTTGCTGGTGACGGCAGCCGGCTACATGATCAACGATTACTACGATGTCAAAATTGACTACATCAATCGCCCCAAGGCAGTGGTGGTGGGTAAAGGCATCAAACGACGAGTCATTTTGGTGCTCCACAGCCTGTTCAACTTCGCTGCCATCGGCATGGGTTGGGTGGTAGCCCCTCGGATTGGAGCGCTCATTATTTTTGCTGGCCTGATGCTCTGGTGGTATTGCAATGGACTCAAGCGAAAGCCTTTCATTGGAAACGTAGCGGTAGCCTTCTTAACCAGTCTTTCC
>JBANGF010000104.1:0-4928 GCA_037975655.1 Bacteroidota bacterium
TGAATAAGCCTGCAGCCACACGGCTACTTTTATTCCCCTCAGGCTGATCAATCAGGATTACTTTTTTTCCTTCTTGAATCAAGCGGTAGCCCAGGGCCGAGCCGGCCAAACCTTGTCCAATGATTAAAAAATCAATTTCCATGTCCTAAATTAAGGCCATAATTCTTTACTTTGCTTTAATCTTGTTGACTTTTCGCATGCTCCACATCAAGTGCTTCACCTTCAACCCATTTCAAGAGAACAGTTACCTCCTGTACGACGATTCGGGAACAGCCACGCTCATTGATCCGGGATGCTATACTCCTGAAGAAAAAAGAGAACTGGAGACATTTGTGGAAGATCATAACCTTAAAGTCACCCAATTGCTCAATACCCATTGTCACATCGACCACGTCCTCGGAAATGCTTGGGCAATGGAGCGATTTCAGGTTTTCCTACAAATCCACGCCCTAGAAGTTCCAGTTTTGAAATCAGTGGAAGTGTATGCTCCCAACTATGGCTTTCGGGATTATGTTCCTTCCGAAGCCAGTTCCTTCCTAGTTGAAGGCCAGGATATTTTCGTAGGTAAGGAAAAGTTAAGATGCATTTTCGTTCCCGGTCATGCTCCAGGTCACTTGGTGTTCTACCATGAGGAAAGCAAACGCTGCATCGCTGGGGATGCAATTTTTAGAGGAAGCATTGGTCGTACGGACCTTCCTGGAGGAAATCATACCCTACTTCTTGAAAAAATCAAATCCCAGTTGTTTATTCTCCCAGAAGAGACCTTGGTTTACCCAGGTCATGGTCCCGAGACGAGCATAGGCTTTGAAAAAAAGAATAACCCATTTGTTGGACTAAAAGCATACTCTTGAAACTAAAAGCGCAACTCCCCAACTTCATCACCCTATTGAATCTCCTTTCTGGAGTATTGGGTATCCTTTGGGTGCTTGAGGGACAGTTGCTCTATGGAGCCTATTTTGTAATCCTTTCCGCTGGATTCGATTTTCTGGATGGCTTTGCCGCCCGACTCCTGAAGGTTCAAAGCGACATGGGAAAAGAGTTGGACTCTTTGGCAGATGTAGTATCTTTTGGGGTATTACCTGGAATTCTCTTGTATTCCCTAGCCAAAGCACAAAACGATTCCCAAATTCTCCCTTATTTGACGCTGATTGTACCCATGCTTTCAGCCTTCAGGCTTGCCAAGTTCAATCTAGATACCCGACAAAGCGATCGATTCATAGGGCTACCTACCCCGGCAAATGCCCTTTTGCTATCCACACTACCGCACTTGGTGGCCCACTGGCCGGAGTTGGCGCCTTGGGTAACTAGCCCAATCGCTCTTGTGGTCATCGCGTGGATAGCCAGTATACTTTTGGTTTCCGAGCTTCCATTGATTGCCTTGAAGTTCAAAAATTCAAGTTTTGCAGATAATTCCTACCGCTACACCTTGCTCTGTATAGGTGGCTTTTTCTTTGCCTGGTTACAATTAGCGGGTATTCCCTTAATTATTTTGGCGTACCTCCTACTTTCTGGAGTAGAACAAGTGTTACTCAAAAAATGAAGCGGCAATTCTGTTCCCTTTTGATTTTTCTGGGACTGTTTTGCCATACCGCTTTCTCCCAGACTTTTCGGTACACTGCTGGAGTGACAGAGCCAGGGGTTTACAAACTTAGTGCGGATCAAGCACGAAAACTCGGATTTCAACGCTTGGAAGAAGTAGCGATTTATGGTTACCCCGGCATGCTTCCCCAACGATTAGATTCGACTCAACTTAGTCCAAAAGAAATTCCTTCTTGGTTGCAAGCAGATCAACTTTATTTTTATTTGGAAGGGCCAAATCAAGGCGGTTTTTCCAACCAAGGTGAACTATTTTACACGCACCACCTCTATACAGACACCCTGCGCTATGTATTGGCCCAAAAGTCCCTCCCTAGGCGAGTTGAATTAACCTCAGGAAAATCAGATCCATCCCCTAACCAGTCAGTTTGGTATCAACTATTCGCTCTTAAAGAGGAAAAAATCAACCTGCTCAACTCAGGTAGATCCTGGTATTCCCTCCCCATTCGTCAGGGACAAAGTTTGGCCATCTCTTATGGGAAAAGCAGTGAAGCCACTGCACCCTGGATTCTACATGCAGGCCTAATGAGTCAATCCAGCAATTCCTCCAGTTTTCGAATTTGGACGGATACTGAACTCCTACAAGAGGTGAATTTTTCCCCAATCCCCACAAGCACCTATGGAATCAAAGGATCTGAAACAAGCATCCATATTCCCTTTACTCCAAAAGGAAATCGATTAGACCAAGTTCGATTTAGTTACCAAGGATCCGGGACTGGGCACCTAGATGTTGCGGTCCTAGGCATTCCATTTTCCAATGCAAACCTAAAGGAAGGCCTTTATTTTGGAAGGGAAGCAAATTCTATATCCCTAGAAACCGGACTTCAAACCTGGGAGGTAAGTGATTTTTACCAACCCAAATCTTACAACCAGGGAAAGTCTGCCACTGGAAAAAAGTGGATCCTATTTTCACCTAAAAACGCCAAAGAACTGCTCGGCTTCAGAGCCATTGCTCCTAAAGAAACAGGTCTAGCAAGTCCTGAATTGCTGATCATCACTGTACCCCAATTCAAAGAAATCGCCCAACAATTCCATGCCTTCAAAACCAGTCAGGGTATCCCTTCCCAAATCGTATTTACCTCCGAAATTTACGATTGGCAGGGCTATGGTAATTCGGATATCACTTCCATCCGGAATTTTATTGCCAAAAAATACCACGAAGGGAAGCAATTGAAAAATGTACTCCTCTTGGGAAAAGGAACCTTTGATTACAAGAAAAAACTTGGTGGACGGCCCAATTTGATTCCGATTTACACGAGTAGGGTGAGTTTAGATCCACTAATTACCTACAGTTCAGACGACTATTACGGGATGCTGAATTGGGGATTGGGCGAATGGGAGGAAAGCAATGCAGGGGATGCAAACATGCAGATTGGGGTGGGTAGAATCCCTGCAATCACTTTTGCTGAAGCCCAAAGTTGGTTGGAGAAAACAATCGCCTACGAAACCCAAGGAGAGGCCTTTCCGAGCAGCACGCTCACCTTCCTGGCAGACGATGGAGACAATGGCGTTCACATCCGTGATTCGGAGGTGCATGCGGCCCATTTGGAAAAAATGCTCCCCTTTTTCCGTAGCCAAAAATTGTACCTGGATCGCTTTGAGCAACTCAAATCTGGAAGTAGACAAGAGTCTCCAGAAGCAAAAAAAGCAATCCTTGAAACGCTCAATACGGGCACCCTACTGCTCAATTATGTGGGGCATGGAAATGAAACTACGCTCACCGCTGAGGAAATTTTTAAGGTACAGGACTTAGAAAATTGGCCAAGGCAAACCCAGCTCCCTATCTGGTTTACCGCCACCTGCGAGTTTGGAAGACACGACAGCCCATTTATTCGATCTGCGGCTGAAGAGTTGCTTTTTGCACAAAAAAAAGGGGCGATTGGTTTATTGGCTACAGGTAGACCTGTCTTTAGTTCAGTGAATTTTAGCATCAACCAAGCCTTTATCCAAGCCTTGGCAACCGCAGGAGAATTGGGGGCAGACTTGGGGACACTTTACAGGCGTACCAAAAACGAAAGCCTGAATGGGGCTTACAATCGAAATTTTTCCCTTCTTGGCGACCCTAGCCTTCGCTTGGCCCTTCCAGATGCTCGAGTTCAACTAGAACAACTAATTTTCCTACCCAGTCAAAGTCCAGTGGATTCGCTCCGGACCTTGGTTCCCATTCAACTTACCGCAGCCATTCAAGACCCAATTACCCAAGCCTCCCTCCCAAACTTTCAGGGCAGGTTTACCTTGGAAATCTGGGATCAATCTAATGAAATCCGAACCCTTGGCGATGAAAATATACCGATAGCCTTTAACGAAGAAAATCAACGGCTATTCTCAGGTGAAGGAGAAGTTCGCAATGGAAAATTAGTTGCCCAATTGATTCTTCCCGAACACCTGAAGAACAAGCTGGAAAAAATACGGGTACGGATTCAGGCTTGGGATTCAGGTAAAAAAATAAATGCTGTAGGACTCCTCAATCTTCCCTTGGCTAACAAAAAAACTGTAACCCAAGATCAGACCGGACCACAAATCACTGCAGACCTCGACGGTAGGAGTGTACAGAGTAGCCCTCCAATTGCCAGTACCCAGGTGGAAGTACTGCTTAGGTTTCAAGATGCGAGTGGCATCAACAGTTCATCGCTATCGCCAGAAAAAACGATGCACCTGCGCATAAATAAAGGAGCACCCAAACCAATTAATAAGGAATACCGAGCTTTAGAAGGGGGGTTTGAAAAAGGAACTGCGAAGGTGTTGTTGACCGGATTGGTTGAAGGGAAAAATGAAATTCAGGTGCTTGCTTGGGACAATTTTGGGAATCAAGGGACTTCTACTTTTTCGATTGAGGTTCGAAACAGTACCCGATTACAGGTGCTTGCTCACCAAATCTACCCGAATCCAGCAACGGAAAAAGTCTCCATCCGATTTCGCCACAACCGACCCCAAGAGAATTTAGTTGGCACTTGGACGGTTTATTCATCCACTGGACAAATACTATTTTCAGAAGAAAAACGTTTTATCCGAGCGCCAGAAACACTTGAAGAATGGGACTGGATTTTTTTACAACACAAAACGAAATATCCAGCGAAAGGAACTTATATTTACAAACTAACATTACGCTCAGAGCCCACTTCGGAAGTGGATTCAGTAGGTGGTAAACTGGTGATTCAATGAACAAAAAAGCCCTATTCGATAAGAAAACTATTTTTACGCTTGTCTTTGTACTCACAGGACTCACCTCCTTCGGGCAAAACAGTGTGATTATCTCGGGACAAGATCCAAGTAGAAGAGTCATCACTACTGCTGTTCCTTTTTTAAATTTTGCTCCTGACTCACGTCACTCT
>JBANGF010000152.1:0-4476 GCA_037975655.1 Bacteroidota bacterium
ATTCATGTCGATGGAGGTCCCTGTGGCGTGATCGGCAAGGCCGGAGCAGAGCAGGGTCACCATGGGCGCTAAATCCTCAGGGCGAGTAAGCTCGGAGAGTGCAATGTCACGCAAGGCAAAATCTTCTCCATATTGCGCCAAAATTTCTGCAGCCATGTCCGTGCGTGTAAATCCCGGTGCTATCAAAAATGCCTTGATCCCTTCTTTCCCATAATGCCTTGCTATCGAGCGCATGAGACTCACCAAAGCCCCCTTGGATGCCGCATAGGCAAGGTAATCCGGGGTGTCGCCTCGAAAGGCAGCTCGGGAGGAGATCATCACAATGCGGCCGTTGCCCTGAATTCGCGCCTGATCCACAAATTCTTTGCAGAGAATTCCTACAGCGGTGGTGTTCACCGCAAAGACTTTATCCCAGACTTTTAGCCAATCGGCCGTAGGAAGGCTGTCTGGAGCCGCTGGAGAAATGCCCGCATTATTCACCAGCGCACTTATCGGGCCATATTGCTCCACCAGGCGGGGGATAAATCCTTTGACATCCTCCGCCTGAGAAAGGTCACAGGGGGCCAGGTAAGCTGTTGTGGAACACTCGCCCAATAATGACTTGGCTTCTCCCTCTTGGGAATTGTAATGGAGGATGACTTCAGCGCCTGAAGCAGAAAGTTGCTTCGCGATGGCGCGACCGATTCCGCGTGATGCACCAGTCACCAGAATACGTTGGTTGGTTAGGGAAATCTGCATGGTTTAACGGTCAAAATTTCGTTGAATCAGCCCTGAAATATGGGCCACATGATGGGCTCCATGCCAAGCATACATGAGCGTCACCTCGGCTAAGGACTGCGTTCGCTGCTTTTCTGGATGGTAGTACGTTCGGCTAAAGTCCGCAGGAGTCATGCTGTGAAGCAAATAAACCCACTTGGAGTGCACAAGCCGAAGGGTCTCGAGTGCATCAGCTACTGGGAGCTGATAGTCTGGAAGCTGAGCCCAGGCCCCTTCGTCATAGGCTTTGATGCTTGGATTTTCTTCGGTAAGGGCGTGCTTAAAGCGAAATACCGCCTGCCCATGACTATCCGCGCAGTGGTGCAGCAATTGCCGCACCGTCCATCCTCCAGGGCGATATGGGCAATCCAATTGTGCTGGAGTCAAGGGGCTGGCCACCTGAAAGATTGCTGTGGGGAGCTCCGAAATGCGCTGAATGGCCTCCTGAATCGCTTCATTGTCAATGGATTGTGGGACTATAAACTTTCCTATGGGGTACTTCAGAGATTCTAGGTTGTCTTGCATAATTAATTGCTTAGTGACCACCAGCAGCGATGGTAGCCAAATCTACATGTTTTGCGCCACCTTCCAAAAGCGCTTGAGCCGCAGCACAGAGCGTGGCGCCGGTCGTTAAAATATCGTCCACCAGCAAGATTCGGAGTCCCGCGGCCGCCTCTCCCTTCCGAAGGGCAAACACGTTTTCTACATTGTTGAGGCGCTCCAGGCGGGATTTGTTGGTTTGGGTATCCGTAAACTTCCTGCGCTCCAGCAGTTCTCGGTAAGGAATCCCCAAAGATTTGGAGAGCCCTCTGGCAAAGCATTCGCTCTGGTTGTAACCTCTGCGTCCCTTTTTGAGGGGATGCAGCGGTACGGCGACCAGTACATCCCAAAGACCAGAAAATCCCTGTTGAGCCAGTACAAGTCCATACAGCCGGCCCAAATCTTCCCCAATTTCAGGCTTATTTTTGTACTTGAGCAGGTGCAGCAACTGTTGACTTTTCCCTCTTTTCGTAAATCGGAGAAAAGCGATCACTCGATTCACAGGGATCAGGCCTTGTAGTTTGGCCGTCAATTCGTTATCAAAAGGGCGGAGATGAAAATTAGCACGAGGGAGCATGCCTTGACAAACCGTACAGAGGCAAGGCTCAAAGTCAAAAAGAGCCTGCTTACAAAGCGGACAATTGCGTGGGAAAATGAGATCCAAAAAATCTTTCCAAAAAAATAACCGCATGGCCAGGAACAAGGTTAACCTCCAATGGGGGGATATGCCGTATATTTACCCATTGGACGTATAAAAAGAATAAGATAATGAATCTTCTAGAGGAATTCAATGACTACCGAAGCAAAATGAACGAGCGAATTATGGCCGAAGACAACAAGGTCATCAAGCGCTTTTTCAATTTGGATACCAACACCTATGCCGAAGGGGAACTGGACGTGAAAACCAAGGAAATGATCGGTTTGGCCTGTTCCATGGTGCTACGCTGTGACGACTGCATCAAGTACCACTTAGGCAAGTCTTTCGAGGCCGGTGTGGGCCGAAAAGAAGTCTTTGAAGTGTTCTCTATCGCCATGATCATTGGGGGTTCCATTGTCATTCCACACCTACGTCGGGCGGTGGAATACTGGGAAGAACTTGAAAAACAAGTTCCCAACCATGTTTAAACGGGATTTAGACCTAGAAAAGCGCTGGGGCCGACTTTTGGATGGCCTACAAGAAACCATTGGCAAAAAGCCAAACGACCTAAATGGCGTGCTTTTTTTGATCGGAGTGCAGGAGTTGGGCCAAGGCACACGCCCCTTTTCCAAGGAACAAAAACAAGACCTGATGCACATTGCTGTCTGCAAAGTACTCAGCTATGCAGGCTTTTACAGTCTTGATTTTGTAGACCAAGACGGATGGCCTCATTGGAAACTCGTAAAAGAGTTGCCTCATTTTGACCTCTTGGAACAAGAAAAATTGCTAAAACTGCAGGTTTTGGAGTATTTTGAAAAAGAATATCAACTCGAAATTTGATGAAATTAATCTCCTACAACGTCAACGGAATTCGGGCGGCGCTAAACAAGGGATTTTTGGACTGGCTTGCACAAGAATCCCCAGATATCATTGGTTTACAAGAAATTAAAGCCTTAGAGTCGGACCTAGATCTTCGGCTATTCCAAGACCTGGGCTACCAAGTCTATTGGTATCCAGCCATGAAAAAAGGCTACAGCGGAGTGGCTATCTTGAGCAAGATCGCACCCAAAGCTGTACACTACGGCATGGGGGTTTCGGCTTACGACGACGAGGGCCGGATAATTCGAGCGGATTTTGACGGGTTCTCCTTTATCTCTGCCTATTTCCCATCTGGAACTACTGGCGATGTACGTCAGGACTTCAAATATGCCTTTTTGGACGATGTCTATGGCTTTATGCAAGACTTAAAAAAAGAACATTCCGGATTGATATTGAGTGGAGACTACAACATTTGCCACAAAGCCATCGACATTCACAACCCCATATCCAACAAGAACACCTCCGGCTTCCTTCCCGAAGAGCGGGCCTGGATGGATAAGTTTGTGGACCTGGGCTTTATCGACACCTTTCGCGCGTTTAATGGAAGTTCTGGCCACTATTCTTGGTGGAGTTACCGAGCCGGATCACGCCAAAAAAACCTGGGTTGGCGAATAGATTACCACATGGCGAGCAAAGAATTGCAAAACAAACTAAAAAGTGCCGTAATTTTGCCAGATGTGGTCCATTCAGACCATTGTCCTGTCGTGCTTGAGCTACACTGAGAAAAAGATAAAAAGACATACCTATCGCTGAATTATCCTGATGAAATCCATAAAAATTTCTATTCCGTCTTTGATTGAAAACATTCAAATTATTGAAAGTTTTATCGACAATGCCAAAGAATCCTTTGAAATCAACGACGATTTGTATGGAAATATCATGATATCGGTGACCGAATGCATCAGCAATGCCATCGTTCATGGCAATCAAAGCGACTCCGGAAAGCTTGTTCACTTGGAACTACAAATGGATGCCGGTTTACTTCGCTGTAGCATTGAAGACGAGGGGAATGGGTTTGATTACAACCAACTGCCCGATCCTACGGATCCGGAAAACATTGAAAAAGTTGGGGGTAGGGGCATCTTCTTGATGAAACACCTCAGTGATGAAGTGAAGTTTGAAGACGGGGGTAAGAAAACCATCCTTTCCTTTTACCTCGACTAGAAGATGGCTGTTCATTTTTTTTCTGAAGACACCCCCTTTCAATTGGCCGAAAAACTGCGGCGAAAGCGCTGGCTAAAGCAATTGGCTGATGCTGCGGGCTTTCGAATCAAGGAATTGAATTACGTGTTTTGTTCAGATGAATACCTGTACCAGATGAATGTAGACTACTTGAATCACGACACGTATACCGATATCATCACCTTTGACAACTCTGAAAAAACAGGGGAATTGGAGGGAGATATTTTCATCAGTGTCGATCGCGTACGGGAAAACGCCAAAACATTACAGGTGGCCGAAGAAGTCGAACTTACTCGGGTGCTGTCTCACGGCTTGCTACACCTGATGGGCTACAAAGACAAAACCAAAGAACAGGCCTTGCTCATGCGTTCCAAAGAAGAAGAGGCCATAGAATTGTATCGCTTAAATTAAAGTTCCACGTGGAACGTACGCGTGAAGTTTGACTTCGCCGCAGCACTGTTTCACGTGAAACACAACTGAAA
>JBANGF010000166.1:0-2891 GCA_037975655.1 Bacteroidota bacterium
AAGTTGCAGGAGATCATGACCTACATCAACCGCGACTATGTGGATAGTGTAGACACCAACGAGCTGGTGGAATTTGGCATCACCAAAATGTTGGAAAAGTTAGATCCCCATTCTAGCTACATTCCTGCAAAAGACGCTTCCTTGGTACAGTCCCAGTTGGAAGGTGAATTTGATGGCATTGGGGTGGAGTTTGGCATCATTCGCGACACCATCTACGTGGTGGCACCGCTCACAGGAGGTCCATCTGAAGCCTTGGGTATTCAGTCTGGAGACCAGATTATTTCAGTGGATGGCAAGACTGTGGCCGGTATTGGCATCACCAACCGGGATGTTTTTGACTATTTGCGTGGTCCAAGTGGATCCAAAGTAGCAGTAGAAATCAAGCGTAAAAATGCACCCAATTTGATCAAGTACTCGATCACGCGTGCTAAAATCCCACAATACAGCATCAATGCCACCTACATGGTAGACAAGGAAGTTGGCTACATCAAGGTGACCCGCTTTGCGGCAACTACCTACGATGAGTTCCGAAAGTCAGTGGCAGACTTGCAAGCAAAGGGCATGAAGAAATTGATCATTGACTTGCAAGGTAACCCAGGTGGATACATGGGAGCGGCCATCTACATGGCAGACGAGTTGTTGGGAGGTAGAGATTTGATTGTTTCTCAATCAGGAAAAGTAACGCAGTACAGCAATAAAGCCTATGCGTCCAAGCCGGGCATGTTTGAAGAGGGATCGGTGATCATTTTGATCAACGAGGGTTCTGCCTCTGCTTCGGAGATTCTAGCAGGAGCCATCCAAGATAACGATCGCGGGCTTATTGTAGGCAGAAGGTCTTTTGGTAAGGGCTTGGTGCAGATGCCAATAGACCTTTCGGATGGAGCAGAATTGCGATTGACCATTGCCCGCTACTTCACCCCATCGGGAAGATCCATACAGAAGCCTTACGATGAGGGGTACGAAGCCTATGAGCGGGACGAGTTGAATCGCTTTGAGCAAGGGGAGTATTTCTCAGCAGACAGTATCAAATTTAACGATAGCCTCAAGTACCAAACCAAAAAGGGAAGAACCGTCTATGGGGGTGGAGGAATCATGCCGGATTACTTTGTGCCGCTTGACACCACGATGAATAGTGCTTATGTGAACAAGCTTTTTTCTTCGGACACTTCCCGTGAGTATTTACTTGACTATGTGAGCAAAAACAAGGGCAACTTCACCAAGATCTCCGTGGAGGACTACTACAAGAATTTCAAGGTCAGCGACGCGATGCTCAACGATTTGGTCGCCTTTGGAAAGAAAAATAAGGTGGAATTTGATGCGAAGGATTTTGCCAAATCCAAGGAGTACCTCCGAATTCTGATCAAGGCACATTTGGGACGTCAGCTCTACGACGATAGCGCCTTCTACAAGGTGATCAACGACATCAACGAGGTATACCAGCAGGCTATTAAGTTGTTTGGCGAAGCAGATAAGATTGCTTCAGCGAAAACCCTTTGAGGTCTTTCAGACCTCGAAGGTTTGAAATCAACCAACCACCGGCATCTGAGGTTTTTCAGACCTCGAAGGTTTGGGATTGGAGTTAAATCCTTCGAGGTCAAAAAGAGACCTCAAAGGATCTACTTCACCGTAATCAATTCTGAAGTCGGCACTCTAAATCGCTCCCCATAGATACCTTCAGGAATTCCTTTGCCGCAGGCGATGATCATCGCGATTTCAGATCCCGCAGGGAGGTTCAGTAGTTTTTTGACTCGCTTCGAATCAAAGCCCTCCATGGGGCAGGTGTCGTAGCCAGCCGCCTTCATCCCCAGCATAAAGGTCATGCAGGCTAGGGATGCACTCTTGTGTACCGAGATGCGCACGGCAGTTTCACTCACTTCCCGTACCATCGGCTTGCTGAAGCCCTGGGTAAGGGCAATTAACTTTTTGACAAAGGACCATCCTGGAAATTTGTTGTAAAGCATGGGTACCAACTTGCCGTAATAGCGGAGGGCCAATTTCACTTTTTTATCCCCTTCCCCAGATGCCGAAGCGGAGATAAAGTCAAAGTTGGCTTTCGCATGGGCTTTCCATCGGTCTCTTCGAGTCAGTACGACCACCAATTCCCGAGCCGTAGTAGCTGCTTTTTGCCCCATGCAAAGTTGCGCCAAGCGATCTTTCAGGGTAGAATACTCCGGCACGCGCACAAACTGGTACAACTGTAAGTTTGAACTGTTGGGCGAAAGGATGGCCGCCTCTAAGCATTTTTGAACGATGGTGCCGTCAAAATTGTCTGTTTGATCAAATACACGCACTGACCTTCGCTGCTGTACCGCTTCAAAAAAATTCAGTTCCTGACTCATTTGTTTCTTTTAACTTTTTTTGATTGGTAAAGATGGCCAAAATTTTGAAGTTTACGTTTCAGAATTTAACCTTCTGTCGCCTATGTTTTTTACACTCATGCGCTTGCAATACCTGAAGAGCGTCCGCTCCACGAGTTTTGCAAAAAGTGCCCTTGCCACTGGATTTTTGGTTTTTATTGCCTTGCTCTTGCTTAGCTACGTGTTTATGGCGGGCTTGTTTCTAGGGAGAATCATTGATGAGTTTGCAGAAGGTCAGGATCCCATTGCAATTCTCAATTCTTTCCTCATTTACTTTTTCTTAGGGGAGTTTATGTACCGCTACTTCGTGCAAAAGTTGCCGGTGGTGGATTTGGAAAGTTTGCTCCACCTCCCGATCGGGAAAAAGAAAATCGTATCCGTATTATTGCTGCGCTCCTTTTTGTCACCGCTCAATGTCATCGCTTTGCTGCTCTTCCTTCCCTTTGGGGTGGAGGCGGTGCAGGAGGAATATGGGGTGCTGGGACTGGTATCCTGGTTGGGAACTTTGCTGTGCTTGAGTTGGTCTTTGCACTG
>JBANGF010000188.1:0-3139 GCA_037975655.1 Bacteroidota bacterium
AGTTGATTAATTTAGATGCATATAAATTTAATTCTCAAGCAATGTTAGCACTTCTTGGATTAGGAACGATATTACTTTTATTGGGAGTGGTACTTTCAAAAAAAGCCTCCCCAGTCATCGCGCTGACCTTAATTCCAATTATTTCAGGAATTTTAGCGGGAAAGGGGGACTCACTTCCTACCTACATTGGAGATGGACTTCAGACCATCGCTCCGACAGGAGTAATGTTTGTATTTGCCATCCTTTTCTTTGGGATTCTATTAGATGCGGGTACTTTTAAACCTATTATTTCGAAGCTTCTTAGACTTTCCGGAAATGATCCTCTAAAAATTGCTATGGCAACAGCTTTTTTGTCGATGCTGGTCCATTTGGATGGGTCAGGAGCAGTCACATTTTTGGTCGTAGTCCCTGCCCTAGCTCCTGTTTACGATCAGTTGGGAATGAAGCGAATCACTTTGGTTTGCATTGTGGCCCTTGCTGCTGGGACGATGAATATGGTGCCTTGGGGAGGGCCTACTTTGCGTGCTGCGACGGCTTTGAATGTGCCTGTGACGGATCTTTTTAATCCCATGATTATCCCTTTACTTTCTGGTTTGGTGACTGTTTTTGTGATTGCTTTTTTTCTTGGGAAAAAAGAAAAATCTAGGCTTGGAGTCGCTCAAGAAATCCGGATTAACCAAAACGAGATTTCTGAAAATCCCCTTCATCGGCCTAGGTTAGTTTGGGTCAATTTTATCCTTATTTTTTCAGCGATTACAGCCATCATCTTAGGATGGGCTCCCCCGTTTGTAATCTTTATGGTAGGCTTTGCTGTTGCTTTGCTTCTAAATTATCCGCAAGTGGAGGAACAAAAAAAGCGGATTGATGCACATGCGAAGGAAGCCATGCTGATGGCCAGTATTTTATTTGCTGCGGGCTGTTTTACAGGAATCCTAAAAGGGAGTGGCATGATGGAGGCTATGGCTGTGGAAGTAAAAAACATTATGCCTGAGTTTTTGGGTCAACAGCTTCCGCTTCTTACAGGGCTATTATCTATGCCTGCTAGCCTACTATTTGATCCGGATTCCTTTTATTTCGGGATTTTGCCGCTACTTTCTGCCACGGCCACCAACTTTGGTGCAAGTGGGTTGGAAGTCGGTCAGG
Source organism: Bacteroidota bacterium (assembly GCA_037975655.1). Lineage (GTDB taxonomy): Bacteria > Bacteroidota > Bacteroidia > Cytophagales > Cyclobacteriaceae > Algoriphagus. The sequence continues at coordinate 1,144 of JBANGF010000188.1, forward strand.
CAGCCATCCTGGGACAAATGACGACAGGCTTCCCCATAAGTCCACTCACAGGGTCCACTTTTTTGCTAGTGGGGCTGGCTCAAGTGGAACTTGGAGATCACCAACGGAAAACCATTCCTTTAGCATTTTTGATAACCATAGTAATGCTCCTGGTGTCTATTCTTCTCGGAATTATTTCAATTTAAAATGAAAGAAAAAATTAGAATCGGATGTGGAGCAGGGTTTTCTGGCGACCGCTTTGAACCCGCCTTGCTCCTTACTGCTCAAGGAAAGTTGGATTACCTGGTACTGGAATGTCTGGCAGAGCGGACGATTGCCTTAGCTCAAAAACGTAAGCAACAAGACCCTGAATCCGGGTATGATATTTTTTTAGAACGTAGAATTGAAAGCCTCCTTCCCTTGTTGGTTCAGCACAACACCCGGTTAATCACGAATATGGGAGCAGCCAACCCCCTTGCTGGAGCTGCAAAAATACGTGCTATCGCCCAAAAGGTGGGTTACCCCATTCGGGTCGCAGTGGTCTCAGGAGACGATGTGTTTGAGCAGCTGACGGGAAAAGAACTTAGTTTGGAGGGGGATAAACCACTTCATACCTATGGCAAACTCATTTCAGCCAACGCCTATCTAGGCGTGGAGTCGATTTTACCTGCCTTGAATTCGGGTGCTGAAATTATCTTGACCGGCCGTGTGGCAGATCCCTCTCTGTTTTTAGCTCCCATGGTGCATGAATTTGGCTGGTCCATGGAGGAGGTGGGGCTGATGGGAAAAGGAACTGTCCTTGGACACCTCCTGGAATGTGCAGGTCAGCTCACCGGAGGATATTTTGCCGATCCTGTGACCAAGCCCATTCCAGACCTGCACGTCCTTGGGCATCCATTGGTAGAAGTAAGGAACGATGGTACGGGTATCCTTCAAAAAATACCAGGTACTGGGGGACAGCTAACTATAGCCACAGCCAAGGAACAATTACTCTACGAAGTGATGGATCCAAGCGCCTACCTTACCCCAGATGTAGTTGCAGATTTTCGAACCGTACGCTTTGAAAGTCTAGCACAAGATCAACTTCTCGTTACGGGAGGAACAGGTACAGCCCAACCTGAATCGCTTAAAGTTAGCGTTGGCTATCAGGCTGGATGGATTGGTGAAGGAGAGATTTCTTATGCAGGTGCCCATGCCGTAGAGCGGGCTAAATTGGCGGGTGAAATTATTGAAAAGCGCATTGGAGATCAATTTGAAGAATTTCGAGTGGATGTAATTGGGCTCAATGCCCTGCATGGGGAGCAACTTGCTCAGGGCACTATACCTTACGAGGTTCGACTTCGTATAGCCGGGAAATCCTCACAAAAAGAAATTGCCCAGCGGGTGGGAGAGGAGGTAGAGGCCCTCTATACCAATGGCCCGGCAGGAGGTGGGGGAGCAAGAAAATATGTACATGAGGTCATTGGGGTAGTTTCTATTTTGATGGACAGATCCCGAATTCAATCATCAGTTAGCCTAGTCCATTCATGAAAAAGCTTTCGAATATTGCCCATAGTCGTGCTGGAGATAAAGGGAATACCCTTATTCTTTCCTTATTCCCGTTTGATGAGCTAGATTACCCCTTGCTTGTAGAAAAAATCACGGCAGAAAGAGTCCAACAACACCTAGCAGATCAAGTAAAGGGACCAGTAATCCGCCACCTAATTCCAGAGTTGCACGCACTTTTATTTACCTGTGAAAATGCCTTAGCCGGTGGTGTAACTACTTCTCTTGCACTCGATGCCCATGGCAAAAGTTTGAGTTATGCACTTTTGGAGCTTACCCTCTAATTCTTCTTTTAACCAACCAGGGCATCTGTTTCCATCTCCACGAGGTAGCCGTCACCGATCAGGGTGGCTTGGACCAGGGTATTGGCGGGCTGAATACCTGCAAAGCGCTGCCCATGGGCTCGGGAAATTGCCTCCCAATCGGATGCGCGCTGCACAAAAATACGCGTGCGCACCACATCCTCAAGGCT
>JBANGF010000195.1:0-2719 GCA_037975655.1 Bacteroidota bacterium
AGAAGTTCGCAAGGCAGTATTTTGGGCAATTCAAGCCGGATATAGACATCTAGATTGTGCAGCAATTTATCAAAATGAACGAGAAGTGGGGCAGGGGATTACCGATGCACTTGCAGAGGGCTTAGTGAAGCGGGACGAATTGTTTGTGACTTCCAAACTTTGGAACAATGCACATCGTTTGGAAGATGTGCGGCCAGCCTTGGAAAAGACGCTAGATGATCTAAGACTGGATTACGTCGACCTCTATTTAATTCACTGGCCAATTGCATACAAACCAGGTGTGGGTTTTGCCACCCAGCGGGAAGAATACTACACCTACCAGGATGTGCCCCTGAGCCAAACTTGGGAAGCGATGCAGGACCAAAAGCAAAGTGGACTTGCCAAGCATATCGGGGTATCTAATTTCAACCAAGCCAAACTTAAAGAACTCTTTGCAGTAGGGGGGCAACGTCCCGAGATGAATCAAATCGAATTGCATCCCTATCTGCCTCAAGAGCCTTTGGTGGCCTTTTGCAAAGAAAACGGGTTGTTAGTTACTGCCTATTCTCCATTGGGATCTCCTGATTCTCGTGCTGAAAAGCATGCAGAGGACCCTAAACTCTTAGAAGATGGAGTAGTCAAGGCTATTGCTCAAAAGCATAAGGCAACCGTAGGACAAGTCTTGATTGCTTGGTCAATTGCTCGAGATATCGCAGTAATTCCTAAATCTGTAAATCAGGCGCGTATTGCTGAGAACCTTGCTGCTGCAACTTTGAATCTGGATAGCGAGGACCTGGCTCAACTTCATGAAATTGGTATCCAGCATCGATTTGTGGATGGCACCTTCTTTACTGGTTCAAAAAGTCCGTATCGCCTGACTGATCTTTGGGATAGTTGAGTGAATTGATTAAGGGACTAAACAACAGGTTGTTTTAATCGAGGAGTTCTAGATTTTCCAAGATTGTGGCTAGCTGATCAAAATCCCTCAGCCCGGGTTTAATCTCGTCACCTCCATCTAGAGCCAAACCAGTAAGTCCCGGGATTTCTGAAAGCGAACTGGCATTTTCCGGATTGATTCCGAAACCTAAAAATAGGCTAACCTTACTTGCTAAATTCTCGATAACTAATTTATTATCAAATGTTAGCGTATTTTTAGTTGAAGTGATATGTAAGGTGATTTGTTCTTGATTTAGGAGGGGTAATTTTGGGAGGATTGATACTACCTCATCCAGGGATTTTCGGTAAATCAATTTCTTTCCTAAGGATTTTAGTTGGATTAGCGTGTCTAGATCACCCGATTCAATCCAAGTAATTCCAGGATAGTCTGCCAACTGTCTTTCGATGGTGAAGGCATCTGAATCTGTAAACTCTGCCGCATAGTCTGTTCCAGAAATCCATCCGGTGATCTCTTGAAATTGGCTAGGAGATAGGTAATTGGGAGACCCTACTTCCAAAGAAAAACCAAGAATATCCACATACATCCCCGAGCAATAGCGCGCATCGGTTAGGTTGGTGATTCGGTTGATCTTCACTTTTGTCTTCAGAGCCATTTCAGTTCGAGTTTGAAAATGCGAAGGTAAGGAAGCCCGTACTTCTCCCCAAGTATTTTCGATTTGCTTTGCTTCTTGCACATCCAAATGCGTATTGTTCCGTTTAGTTGAATAGTCCACCGCCTATGGTAGTGCTTTTCATGGTGTGTAACTGCCTCAGATTTGGTATCTTCGAATCGCTGCTGGACATTTCAAGCGAACAATTTATGTTACCTAGGTCCTTTTTACTTTATTTTTTCTTGTTTGTGATTACCTGTTTGGCTTCCAAAGTTGGGATGGCTCAAGATCGCTATGCTGTTTTTTTCAAATACAAGCCCCAACAGGAATTTTCCTTGGCCAATCCTAGCAAGTATTTGACAAACAAAGCTATTCAACGCAGGGAACGTGAAAAGGTAAGTGTAGATAGTTTGGACTTGCCAGTTGCTAGTTTCTATATGCAGGGTTTGCGAGCCCATTCTCAGGAGATTTTGTATGTAAGTAAATGGCTCAATGCTGCTGTAGTGGTGGCCGATTCAGTAGGAAAAAAAGGGATGGAAGCCTTGCCTTATGTGCAAAAGGTACAATGGGTAGCCAAGGGATTTATTTCCAAAACAGGAAACAAGGTTGGTGGTGAAGAGCGTACGGCTCCATCTAAAAAATGGGCTGTCGAAGAAAGCTATAGGGAAGCAGCAGCCTATGATTTTCAAAATCAATTGCTAGGAATCCCAGACATGCACCAAGCGGGATTTACCGGTAAAGGGGTGATTGTGGCCATATTTGACTCAGGTTTCCCAGGTTTAGAAAAAGCTCCTGCTTTTTCGCATCTGTTCACCAACAAACAAGTGCTCGGGCAACTGAACGTCGTCCGACCTTGGATCAAAGAAGTATTTCGGGATCATGAGCATGGGACGCAGGTGTCCTCCTTGATTCTAGCCAACCAAGTTGGAACACTTGTTTCAGGAGCGCATCAAGCGCAGGTGATCTTTGCTATTACGGAAGATGTAGCTACAGAGTACCCCGTGGAAGAACTCAACTGGGTTCGCGCTGCGGAGTATGCCGATAGTTTGGGAGTAGATATCATCCAAAGTTCCTTGGGCTACCTGGATTTTGATGAACCCAAATTGACTTACATCACGGCACAATTGGATGGTAAAACCACCTATGTTTCCAGAGGCGCAAGTATCGCTGCGAAGCGAGGAATCTTGGTTGTG
>JBANGF010000277.1:0-3877 GCA_037975655.1 Bacteroidota bacterium
GGAAACAGATTTAACTCCTCCAACACATCATACAAACGATCCACCCCAAAAGAAAAGCCTACTCCAGGCACACCCGGCAAGCCGAATACCCCGGTAAGGTTATCGTATCGTCCTCCCCCACTCACCGAACCGATGGAGACTCCATATACCTTTACCTCAAAAATAGCACCTGTATAATAGGACAAACCTCGTGCAAGCATGGGATCAAAATCTACATAGTCCAAGTTGGTGCCTAGCTGCTCAAGCAAACGAAATACCTCCTCCAACTCCTGCACCCCTTGCAATCCAATGGAGGATTGGCTAAGAAATTGGGTCAATACAGCCAATCGCTCCTTTACTCCTGTGGCTAAATTTACCAAGGGTAGCAACTTTTGCATGGACTTTTCTCCAAATCCTCGTTGAAGTAGCTCCTCCTTTACCTTCTCCCAGCCTATCTTATCCAACTTGTCAATGGCCACGCATAGCGGACCTTCTTTACCTTGCTCACCAATGGCTTCAGCGATGCCTGTCAAGATTTTTCGATTATTTACTTTAATGGCATAGTCCTTCAGCCCAAGTTTGGCAAATACCCGTCTGATCATCAAAATGATTTCTGCCTCGCAAAGCAAACTCTCAGTGCCTACCACATCAGCATCACATTGATAGAATTCGCGATACCTGCCTTTCTGGGGACGATCTGCTCGCCAAACGGGCTGAATCTGGTAGCGTTTAAAAGGGAAAGAAAGTTCATTGCGGTTCATGGCCACGTAGCGCGCAAATGGTACCGTCAGGTCATAGCGGAGCCCTTTTTCAGAGAGCTTGGTCAAATTCGCAGCAGAACCCTTGGCTAAATCCTCTGAAGCCAACTCTTTCAAAAAATCTCCACTATTCAAAATTTTGAAGAGCAACTGATCCCCTTCCTCGCCGTATTTGCCTGTGAGCGTACTCAGATTTTCCATGGATGGAGTTTCGATCTGCTGGAACCCAAAGAGCTGAAAAGTATCCTTGATGGCATCCAGAATGTAATTTCTTCGTGCCATTTGAACCGGACCAAAATCGCGTGTTCCTTTGGGAAGGCTAGGCTTTTGCATGGTGATTTTTCAAAATTGAACTCAAATTTACCCAAAATTCCCAAAATGAAGGAAGCATCTCTTGGAAAGGCAAGAATAAAATCAAAAGATTTGTAGGCAGAAATGATAAGTTTATATACTTTTGCAATCCGTTTCGAAATCAAAAAATTTAACTACATACGACCATGGGTGTTACTACGCTTAAAAGAAAACTGAAAAGAAAAAGACAAGGTCAGACTGGACGAGTGATCAAAATCAAGCAATTGTGCGCGAAGCCTGTGATCAAAAATGTTGACGTGGAGGCTATCAAGGCTTTTTTCGAGAAATAATTCGATCTTTTTCTGAAGATATTAAAATAGCGGCTGGTGCCGCTATTTTTGTTTTTAACCTGTTGTCATTTTTCCTCTTTTTCCCAACTCCACGACGCGGAGATTAGTGATTTTTCCAGCATCCAATTCAAAAAGTAAGAGCGTGCGCATGTGGTGAAATCCATGCTGCCCAACTGCACCAGGATTCATGTAGAGGCAGTTGATTTCCCGATCAAATTCCACGCGACAGATATGGGAATGTCCACAGATAAAAAGTTGGGCTTTTTGGTCCATCAGCCGTGATTTAACGCCTTTTGCATAGCGCGGTGGAACTCCTCCAATATGGGTCATGGACACCTTTACCCCTTCTAATTCAAATACTAGCCATTCTGGAAATAGGTCTTGAACCGCTTGGTCATCAATATTTCCAAAGACTCCTCGAATCGGCTTTCCTTTGGGAAGGTTTTCCAAGATTGCTAAGTCACCCACATCTCCAGCATGCCAGATTTCATCTACCTGCTGTAAGTATTCACAGGTTTGGTAATCCAAGTAGCTATGAGAATCCGAAATCAATCCAATCTTTAGTGGCATATTGAGCAGAAAGCAGTAAATTTTCGAGTCAATTAGGCAGTTGTTTCTCCAATAACCAAATCCTTCGATGAAAATCACCTTTGTTCTTTTCTTCCTCTTTTTTGTATTCGGCAGTACAAGTTTCGCTCAAACTGCGTCTAAAGACTCCATTCAAGTACTGTCAATTGCTCAATTTGAAAAAATGGCTGCCAAAAAGAAATCGAAAATCATCGACGTAAGGACCCCGGAAGAGGTAACCGAAGGTCATTTGGCTGATGCCACCACGGTTAATTTTCTGAGCCCTGATTTCACCTCACAAGTGGCCTCATTGAATAAAAAAGGAACCTACCTGCTCTATTGTCGCTCGGGCAGTCGCACGCGAAAGGCCGCAGATGCGATGCAAAAAATGGGTTTCAAGCATGTCTACATGCTGGAAGGTGGAATTAACGCTTGGAAAGAAGCAGGTAAGGCAATTGAAAAATGAGCCTTATTTACTCCATTAACCCCTGGAACGGAGAAGTCCTCCAGGAATATTTACCTACAACTCCAGCAGCGGTTGAACAAGCACTTGCCTTGGGGGAGCATTGCTTTGATTCCTGGCGCGACCTTCCATTAGCTGATAGATCCACGCTTTTTCGCCAACTCGCTCAAATCTTACGTGATCAGAGAAAGGAATTGGCGCAACTAATTAGCCTAGAAGTAGGAAAAGTAATAACCGAATCGCGCGCAGAAATCGAAAAATGTGCGTTGGTCTGTGATTTTTATGCGGAGCAGGCCGCAGCATTTTTAACTCCTGAAACCATCCTCCTTCCTGACCAAAAAAAAGCACAGGTCATCTTCCAACCCTTGGGAATTATCTTAGGGGTGATGCCTTGGAATTTTCCGTTTTGGCAGGTTTTTAGGTTCGCTACCCCCACGCTGATGGCAGGAAATGTGGGACTACTCAAACATGCTTCGAATGTACCGCAGTGTGCACTTGCAATCCAGCGTCTATTTACCAAAGCAGGATTTCCTCCCGGTTGCTTTCAAAGCGTGTTGATCGATGGACCACGAGCTACTGCACTTCTGGAGGATCCTCGAATTAAAGGAGTCAGCCTTACCGGTAGTGAAAAAGCAGGTGCAAGTGTGGCTGCTTCCGCAGGAAAAAATTTAAAGAAATCCCTCCTCGAGCTCGGAGGCAGCGACCCATTCATCGTCCTTGCTGACGCAGACCTCCCCCTTGCCGCCTCCACAGCAGTCAAGGCACGAATGATCAATTTTGGACAAAGTTGCATTGCGGCCAAACGGTTTATCCTTGAGGAACCCGTTTATGAAGCGTTTGTGGACCTTTTCCTTCAAGAACTTGGTAAACTAAAGCCCGGAAGTCCATGGGATGAACAAGCTTCCTATGCGTGCATGGCCCGGCCCGATCTGGCAGCAGAGCTTTACGCGCAAGTCCGTGAAACTGTAGCGCTTGGCGCTCGAGTTTTGATAGGTGGCAAGGCACCAGAACCGGGTTCAGCATGCTTCGAACCTACCGTTTTAGAAAATATCCCCAAAGGATCCCCAGCTTATTCGGACGAGCTTTTTGGGCCAGTGGCCAGCCTTTTTAAGGTAGGCTCTGCCAAAGAAGCCATTGCATTGGCCAATGCCACTGAATTTGGTTTAGGAGCCTCCATCTGGACAGCGAACCTGAGTCATGGAGCTGAATTAGCCGCGCAAGTAGAATCAGGAGCAGTGTTTCTAAATGCACAAGTTGCCTCGCATCCGATGTTGCCTTTTGGGGGCATCAAGAAATCCGGCTATGGCCGAGAATTGAGTAAACAAGGGATCCTAGAATTTGTCAATCAGAAAACCATCTACCTCGGCTGAGGACCGCCGAAGACAAAGAAAGGCATAGGCTTTGCAAATGCCCGATTCCTTTCTATTTTTACGAGCCAAAAATTTGTCCCTAAGCAAATGAGAGAACTA
>JBANGF010000288.1:0-7471 GCA_037975655.1 Bacteroidota bacterium
TCCTTTTCCTTCCGTGGAAATGACCCCGTACGGGAAGCGATGCACGCAGCCTTTCTTTACCATGCCATCAAGCATGGAATGGATATGGGTATCGTCAATCCAACGCTATTGGAAGTGTACGACGACATCGACAAGGAATTGCTAGAGCGGGTAGAAGATGTATTGTTTGATCGGAAAGAAGATGCCACCGAGCGCTTATTGGACTTTGCAGAAACGGTAAGGTCAGCCGATAAAAAAGAAGTGGTCAACGAGGCCTGGAGATCAGCGCCTGTAGCCAAGCGAATTGAACATGCACTAGTGAAAGGGATCTTGGACTTTATCATCGAGGATACCGAAGCCGCACGCCTTGAATTGGTCAATCCCTTGAAAGTAATTGAAGGTCCTTTGATGGATGGGATGAATGTGGTGGGGGACTTGTTTGGCGAAGGAAAAATGTTCCTCCCTCAGGTGGTGAAGTCTGCCCGAGTAATGAAGAAGGCAGTGGCTTACCTCGAACCATTCATGCCGCTTCCTGAAGAGGGGCAAGCCGCTTCTTCTTTGAAGAAGATCTTACTGGCTACCGTCAAAGGAGACGTTCACGACATTGGTAAAAACATCGTGGGTGTAGTTTTGGCTTGCAACAGTTACCAGATCATCGACTTGGGTGTGATGGTGGATGCTCAAAAAATCATCGACGAAGCCATCAAAAACAAGGTAGACATCATCGGATTGAGTGGCTTGATTACTCCTTCCCTGGATGAAATGGTCAATGTGGCCTCCGAAATGGAGCGCCAAGGCCTTACTATTCCTTTGTTGATTGGCGGAGCCACTACTTCAAGAATCCATACCGCTGTAAAAATTGACCCCGTGTATTCAGGTGCAGTAGTGCACGTGAGTGATGCGAGTAAGTCTGTGCCCATTGCAGGGGAGTCCATCTCTCCAGAAACCAAGGATTCTTTCCGAGTGCAACTCAAGGAAACCTACCGACAGCTTCGTGAGGAGCATGAGGCGAAGCAGACTGTGAAGCAGTTGATCTCCTACACGGAAGCCAAGCGAAATCCAGTTTCCATCCAATGGGAGGGATTTCAGCCTATAGCTCCGAAGGTGCTGGGTAGAACGGTTTTGGAGGATTTAGACTTGAACGTCATTCGCAATTACATCGACTGGACCCCATTTTTCAGTACTTGGATGCTCGCAGTAAAATACCCCAAAATCATAAGCGACTCCGTGGTGGGCGAGGAGGCAACCAAACTTTTTGCCGAAGCGCAGACTATGCTGGATACCTTGATTAAAGAAAATTGGCTCTCTGCCAAGGCCGTATTCTCTTTATTTCCTGTTCAACGGGAAGAGGACGATGCCTTCGTTCTGGATGAAAAAGGAAATCGAGTGGCAAGTTTCCACTTTTTGAGACAGCAAGGCAAGAAAGGTAAGGACGTTCCCAACCGTTCTTTGGCGGATTACTTGCATCCCAATCAAGTGGACTATCTCGGTTGCTTTGCCGTGACGGCTGGTTTGGGTATGGAAACCAAACTTGCAGAGTTTAAAGCCGCAGGAGACGACTACAACGATATTTTATTCAAGGCTTTGGCCGATCGATTGGCAGAGGCGGCTACCGAATACGTGCATGAGCAGGTAAGAACTACCTATTGGGGCTATTCCACATCCGAAAACTTGGACAACGAGTCCTTGATCAAGGAAGAATACTCGGGAATTCGCCCTGCACCAGGCTATCCTGCCTGTCCGGAGCACTCTGAAAAGGTGACGATTTCCGAAATTCTTGACTTGGAAAATACAGTAGGCATCACGCTAACTTCGAGCTATGCCATGTATCCTACGAGTTCGGTTTCTGGATTTTTCTTTGCTCATCCTGAAAGCAGTTACTTCGGTCTAGGCAAGATCGGTGAAGATCAAGTGGCAAGTTATGCTACGCGAAAAGGCATTAGCCTCCAAGAGGCAGAACGTCTACTTTCCCCAAATTTGGCCTATTCTCCAACCCCTATTCTTGAGAATTCAATCCTATGAAAATTACCCAACATTTAGCCAACGCAAAAGGCACGCTCTTTTCTTTTGAGATCTTACCTCCATTAAAAGGGCAGAGTTTGAAGGAACTTTTGGAAGGAATTGCTCCCTTGATGGAGTTTAACCCGCCATTTGTGGACGTGACTTACCACCGGGAGGAATACATCTACAAGAAGCATCCCAATGGCCTTTTGGAGAAGGTGAGCACCAAAAAGCGACCTGGTACCGTAGGGATTTGCGCTGCTTTAATGAACCGATTTGATGTGGATGCTGTACCGCATGTGCTTTGCGGAGGTTTCACCAAGGAGGAAACGGAGAATTTGCTGATTGATCTCGATTTTATTGGTGTAGAAAATGTGTTGGCCCTTCGTGGAGATGCCCCAAAGGCAGAGCGTTTTGTAGCGGAGCCCAATGGACATGCATTTGCGAGCGAACTCGTAGAGCAGATTATTCACATGAACCATGGGAAGTATTTGCATGAAGAAACCGAGCCAAGCTTCCAAACTGATTTTTGTGTCGGCGTGGCGGGTTATCCAGAAAAGCATTTTGAAGCACCTAGTCTCAAGTTTGACTTAAAATACCTCAAAGAAAAGGTAGACAAGGGGGCAAGCTATGTGGTGACTCAAATGTTTTTTGACAACAAAAAGTACTTTGACTACGTGGCTAAGGTGCGGGAAGCGGGGATTAATATTCCTATCATTCCAGGCATTAAGCCGATCACTACTTTGGGCCAGATTACAGCCTTGCCTAGATCCTTCTTCTTGGACTTCCCAGATGAGCTAACCGATGAGCTATTCAAGTGCACTACCAATGCTCAAGTAAAGGAAGTAGGGATCGGGTGGGCGATTAAGCAGTGTAAGGAACTGATGGATGCACAGGTGCCTAGTTTGCATTTTTACACCATGAGTAAGGCCGAAACGACCTACAAAGTTGCTAAGGAACTCTTCTAAGTTTAACTAAATAGATAAAAAAGGGGCTTTTGCCCCTTTTTGTTTGGACTTAACTTTTGACGAGATTCTCCCATTCAAGGAAATGCTCAACTAATTCCTTTTGATTTTTCAGTAACTTACCAACTTTCAAAGAAGGATAGGTTTACCTATTTCACTAGTTGTTTCCATGCTCGAATCCCCAACCAATTCTAAAGTAAAGCGTCTCCGATTTCTCCGAAAGTTCCACCGTTGGATGGGAATTCCCTTGATTCTTTTTTTTCTGGTAATCGGGGTGACTTCTATTCTGCTGGCCTGGAAGAAGAAGGTGGAATTGCTCCCTCCAACCCTTGAAACCAAGGTAGAAAATGGAATTTGGCTTCGGCCTTCCGAATTGATAGCCATCGGGGAGCGGGAAATGCTCAAAATAGGTGAAGATTCAGAAGTAGATCGAATTGACATCCGTCCGGACAAGGGTACCGCCAAAGTAACCTTCAAGAAGCATTTTACGGAGGTGCAGGTGGATGGGTTTTCTGGAGAGGTGCTGTCTATTGCCACGCGTCATTCGGATTGGATCGAGAAGGTGCACGATGGAAGCATTGTGGATTTTTATACCACGGGCGATGAAGGGGCCAAACTTACCTATTCCACGCTGGTGTCCATCGGATTGATTTTGCTAGCCTGTAGCGGCTTTTACCTCTGGTACTACCCAAAGTTGCTTCGAAAAATGAAGGAATAGCAAGTTCCTGTCACTTAGCCTAGGAGTTTATACTTTTTACCTGGCAAGGATTGGATGATCCCTTCAAACTCTAGCGACAGTAATTTCGCCGATAGCCTACCCAATGGGATTTGGAGCACATGGGCCAGTTGGTCCAATTCAGTAGTTCCTTTCGTTTGGAGGTAGGTTAAGATTTTAAATTCCTCTTCTTCTCGACTAGAGTAATCTTGTAGCGGTTTGGGCTTTCGTTCCTCCCCAGGTTTGGACCAATGTAGGGCTTCTGCCAGGTCTTCGGGACCTGTGTAGATGGCCGCTTTCATTTTACGGATAAGCTGGTTGCAACCCTCTGAGAAGGTGGATTGGAGATTACCGGGAACAGCAAATACCTCTTTCTGGTAGCCGTATGCGAGTTCGGCGGTAATCAGCGCTCCTCCTTTTTCGGCAGCTTCCACCACCAGCAGGACATCCGATAGGTGCGCAATGATTCGATTTCTAGCAGGAAAATTCCCGGGTAGCATCTGGCTTCCTGGACCATATTCACTTAGCAAGGCTCCATTTTCCTGTACAAGTTGGGCTGCGGTGCTCTGGTGTGCAGCGGGATAGATCAGGTGAATGGGAGAGCCGAGGACTGCAATCGTGGGTAATCCTAAATTCAAAGCTGCGCGGTGGGCTTCAATATCGATTCCGTAAGCTAGACCCGATACGATGCTGGGCTGGTAGGGCAGGAGGTCTTCACAAATTTTCTTGGTAATGGCTTTGCCGTAGGGAGTGGCACTGCGGGTTCCCACGATTCCTACCGTTCTCGGAGCATTCAAATCGGCGGCTCCTTTGGTGAAAAGCAGCACAGGTGCATCGGAATTATTTTTTAAGCGCTTGGGAAAATCCTCGTCTAAGGCCGTGAGGAGTCGATACCCATCCTTGAGCTGATTGGCAAGAAGTACTGCTGCTTGGGAAAGTAAGGATTCGCGTTGCTGCCTGATTTCAAGCAATCGACGACCAATGCGAGGGATTTTGGCTACTTGGGCCTGTGTAAAGGAGAAAAATGCAAGCGCAGAGCCAGTGTAAGCCACGATGGCTTTAAACAAGACCGGACCTACTTTTGGGGCTAATGCGAGGGCAATAAAGTAGTGTTTGTCCTCAGGTGTTGGATCGGGATTGGAGTTCATGCTTCAGGTTGATTAAAAAATCCTTGAGTTCCTGAAGTTTTTGAACTGCTGCTACCTTATCAAATCCCTGCTTTTTACCGGAGGCGATAACTTCTTGCGCACCTTGGAGGGTATATCCCTTTTCTTTGACCAGGTGGTACACGTAGCGAATCTTTTGGATGTCATCCTTGGTGTAGCGTCGGTTGCCTTTTTTGTCTTTTTTTGGGCGGAGGATGTCAAATTCCCCATCCCAATAGCGAATGAGCGAAGCCGCTACTTTAAACATGTCGGCAACTTCTCCGATGGAAAAGTATTTTTTCTCGATTTCTCGCTCTTTGTAAGGCACTGGATGGATGAGTTAAGTAGTTCAGTCTTCAGACAAGGCTCCACAGGGGAGAATGAAAAAAGATATCCCAAAATAGAAAAATGTAAGGGACTTTTGGTAGTCCTGCTTCCAATTTTTTTAATTGGAATGCAAGAAGGATAAAAAGGACTTGATTTTCTGATAGTTAGTCACCTTGAATTACTTTATCGATTGAGCACTTGCAGCATTTGAACTGCTGCTAGGCCCGCGGTCTCGGTTCGCAACCGGCTCTTCCCCAAAGAGACTGCTTGGAATCCGTGTTCGAAAGCGAGTTGGATCTCTTTGGGATCAAAATCTCCTTCTGGACCAATCAAGACGAGGTACTTTCCGTCTGCTTTAGCAAGGTCCAAGAGATGGTGGGGGTGATTTTCATCCACGTAGGCGATAAATTTTTGGTAATCGGCAAAGTTAGGAGACTTAATTAGGTCGCTGAGTTTGGTCGTTCCGTTTAGGCTTGGGGTTCTCCACTTGATGCTTTGCTTGCAGGCAGAGATCATTTTTTTATGAAGGCGGTCGATTTTCAAGAAACTCCGTTCCCCATGGATCGTATCCAGTAGAGTCAGTTCATGAAATCCAATCTCGGTGATTTTCTCCACCATCCATTCCATACGGTCAGGGCTTTTGGTGGGGGCTATGGCCAAGTGGATGTAAAAAGGATCCACTTCTGCTTCTGTAGATGAAAGCACTTTTAAACTTGCCTTTTTCGGATCCGCATCGTCCAGTACGCAGTTGTAGAGCATTCCTTTTCCATCCGTCAGTAGGATTTGGTCTCCCTTTTTTTTACGAAGCACGCGCACCAAATGCTTCGATTCCTCCTCATTGAGGTGGGTGATGGGGCTGCTGATGGATTCTTGAAAAAAAAGCTGCATAAGCGAAGTGGTCTACGAAGACACAAAAAAAGCACATTCCTTTCGAAATGTGCTTTTTTAGTTGATTTAATCTTTGGGAATTAACCCTTGGAGATCTCCATATTCACGGTTCTGCCTTTGATGGTGTTGTTTTTCATCACACGCACCACATGTTCCGCGTCCTTGTGCGGCACATCTACGAAGGAGAAGTTGTCAAAAATGTCAATACCTCCGATGCTCTTGCCTGGAAGACCTGCTTCTCCTGCAATGGCACCTACGATGTCATTGGGTCGAATAAAATCTTTCTTTCCTAGGTTCAAAAACAAACGAGTCATGTTGGCATCGCGTGTACGCTCGGTACGAGGAGCAAAATCTCTTCCGCCTTCTCTACGATCGCTAAATCTGCTTCCACCTTCTTTTCGGTCTCCGAAACGGCTTCCGCGTTCAAAGCGCTCACCAGAACGGCCACCTTCTCTTCGGTCTCCAAAGCGTTCGCCTCGTCCACCTTCTCTTCGATCACCAAATCTAGATTCACGTCCGCCTTCGCGTCCTCCTTCTCTTCTACGGTCTCCATAAGCAGGGGCCTCGATTCCGAAGTCTTGATCTTTCATCTCTTTGACGGTATCGCCCATGACCATTTTGAGTAGGCCTAGGGAAATTTGCTCTTGCGTCAAACCTTCTGCCAGCATCTGTCCGATGGTGGCTTCAAACAATTGGGTATCTTCTTCCTTGCTCAATACACGGTACACGTCCTTGATGAGCTGGGTTTTCTTCAATTCTACCAATTCCGCTACGGATGGTGGAGTCATTTTGTTGATGGTGGCCTTGGTGTAACGCTCCAAGTCACGCAACTTCATCATTTCTCTACGACCGGTGATGAAGGTAATAGCAGTTCCGGATTTGCCAGCACGACCTGTTCTACCTATGCGGTGTACGTAATATTCTTCGTCTAGTGGGATGTCAAAGTTGAACACCGCTTCCACGTTGTCCACATCAATGCCTCTAGCAGCAACGTCTGTGGCCACCAATACAGTGCAAAGTCCTTTTCTAAACTTGCCCATGACCTTGTCACGCTGCGCTTGGGAAAGGTCCCCATGAAGTGCCTCAGCAAGAATTCCACGAGCACCGAGTGACTCAGTTACCTCGTCGGTCATGCGCTTGGTATTGCAAAATACCACGCTCAAGGCATAATTATTGAGGTTCATCAAACGAACCATCAATTCCATCTTCAAAGATTGCTTTACTTCGTAAAACACCTGATCGATTTTGGCAACCGTCAATTCGTTCTTCGCAACTTTGATGATTTCGGGTTCGGTTTGGTACTTGCGGGTCAAGTCTAGAATAGGCTTGGCCATGGTAGCGGAGAAAAAGACAGTTTGTCTCTCCTCTGGCATCTCCTGCAAGATCGCTTCGATATCATCTCGGAAGCCCATGTCTAGCATTTCATCTGCCTCATCGAGAACAATGATGCC
>JBANGF010000328.1:0-8383 GCA_037975655.1 Bacteroidota bacterium
TGGAGGAGAATCCATAGAGTTAGTCCAGGAACTCAAAGCAACCACAGAAGTGGAGATTTGGAAAGTGATTTCCGTAGGGGAGGACATCGCTTGGAAAGCCATGGAACCCTTTGTCCCCCACGTGGACCGCTTCCTATTTGATACCGCTTCGGCAAGTAAAGGAGGATCAGGAAAGCAATTCGATTGGGGACTTTTGGAGGACTATCCCTTTGAAAAGGGATTTATGCTCAGTGGAGGCTTGACTGCTGCCCATGTGGCAGCCATACGAGACTTGGCAGACCGTATCCCGCAGTTGCTGGGAGTGGATGTCAACTCGGGCTTTGAACTGGCTCCTGGGCTAAAAGATATTTCTGCCTTACAGGCATTCAAACAAGAATTAAGTAATCAGTAAGAGACGATAACTAGCGAGATGATGATACAAGTTGACGAAAAAGGCTTTTATGGAAAATTTGGGGGTGCTTATATCCCCGAGATGCTGTACCCCAATGTGGAGGAACTCCGAGAAAACTGGGAGGCCATTGTAGCAAGTTCAAGTTACCAGGAGGAATTTCAACAGCTGCTAAGGGACTTTGTGGGTCGTCCTACGCCCCTGTATTTTGCAGCTCGGCTTTCTGAAACTTTTGGAGCCAAGATTTACTTGAAACGGGAAGACCTCTGCCATACCGGCGCGCACAAGGTCAACAATACAGTAGGGCAGATCATTTTGGCGAAGCAGCTGGGTAAAAAACGCATCATTGCTGAGACCGGAGCAGGGCAGCATGGAGTCGCTACAGCCACGGTCTGTGCGCTGATGGGTATGGATTGCACCATCTACATGGGCGAACTAGATATCAAGCGGCAGCGTCCCAATGTGGAGCGCATGCGAATTCTTGGAGCCAAGGTTGTTCCTGCTGTGTCGGGCTCGAAGACCTTAAAAGATGCTACAAACGAGGCCATGCGTGCCTGGATCGCGGATCCAGTGGGCACGCATTACATTATTGGTTCGGTGGTGGGGCCACATCCTTACCCTGAGATGGTGGCTCGCTTTCAATCTGTCATCTCCGAAGAGATTAAATGGCAATTGCTGGCCAAGGAAGGCAGAGAAAATCCGGATTTGGTAATTGCTTGCGTAGGTGGAGGATCCAATGCCGCAGGAGCGTTTTACCATTACTACAATGAGCCTTCAGTGAGATTGATCGCAGCCGAGGCGGCAGGCCTGGGAATTCATTCCGGAAAGTCTGCCGCTACCTCGGTGTTGGGTACCCCCGGGATTTTGCATGGTTCCAAGACCTTGGTTATGCAAACCGAAGACGGCCAGGTGATTGAGCCACATTCCATCTCAGCAGGCTTGGATTACCCAGGAATCGGTCCAGTTCATGCACACCTGCATGCAGTGGGACGGGCAGAGTTTGTGGGGGTAGAGGATGAAGATGCAATGAAGGCTGGCATCCTGCTGAGCCGGACTGAGGGAATCATTCCCGCCATCGAAACAGCTCATGCCATTCATGCCTTGAATCAAATCTCCTTCAATCCAAACGATCTCATCGTGATCAACCTTTCTGGAAGGGGCGATAAGGATTTGGAAACCTACATCCAATGGGGAAATTATTAAAAGGTAGTGCTCAGAAGAATTACTACCCATCCCTTTTCACAGAAGCATTGAACTTATGAATCGAATAGATTATTTATTTCAAACCAAAAAAGAGCGCGTGCTTTCCATCTACGTGACGGCAGGATTCCCCAACTTGGAGGATACGCTACCTGTGATGGAAGCCATCCAAGCGGCGGGCGCAGACATCATTGAACTCGGAATACCCTATTCTGACCCGATTGCGGATGGGCCGACGATTCAAGAAAGCAACACGAGAGCCCTGGAAAATGGGATGAGCATCAAAACCCTTTTCAGTCAATTGGTAGGCTTCCGATCCAAAATCCATGTTCCCGTTATCCTCATGGGTTACCTCAATCCAATCATCCAGTTTGGAGTGGAGGAGTTTTGCAAAAAATGCAAGGAGGTAGGTATTGATGGACTGATTCTACCGGACCTACCCGTGAGCCAGTATCTGGAGGAGTACAAGACTCTTTTCGATGAGTATGGGCTTTACATTAGTTTCTTGATTTCACCTCAAACTTCTGAAAAGCGAATTCGTGAGGTGGATGAAAACTCCAGTGGATTTATTTACATGGTATCATCCCATGCGATTACGGGTGCCAAGGCAGGGATTTCCAAGGAGCAGGAGGACTACTTTAAGCGAGTGGCTGGGATGAATTTGAACCATCCACGATTGATTGGATTTGGGATTTCGGATGCTACTACCTTTCAGCTTGCCTCTCGATACAGCCATGGAGCGATTATCGGGTCAGCCTTTATCAAGCATATTTCCAACTCTACCGCTTTAAAGCAGGATATTCAAACCTTTATCCAAGGAGTCTTAGCAAAGGAATAGGCGAAGTAAGGCAGGAATCAAATCGAGAATGGCTTGTTGTTGTACCTAAAATTCATGCGTAACTTAGTTTCGAAAGTTGGAAGAGCCGATTAAAACGCTCGATCGAATTACTTTTTTGAAAGAGCTCGAATTGGATAAAAAATAAGTTTTGAATTGATGCAACAGACAGGCTGTTATCCGAGTTCAAACCAATGTGTCTTTAATGGAGATTGAAGTTTAATTTTAAGTAGCGTACCCAAGATTACCCAGAGTATTAAACCCAAATAAAATGATTGAAAAACCCAAAGACTGGGTCTTTTCGGACCCGAGATTAAAAGAAATGCGTCAGGACTATGCCGCTTACACCGAAGAGGATTTCCAGGTATGGAAAATTCTTTTTGAGCGGCAGGTGCCTCAACTTCCTAAAGCGGCTTCCAAGGCCTATTTGGATGGAATGAAAACGGTAAAGTTTACCGCTGATCGCATTGCAAATTTTGAGGAACTAAACGAGATCCTCCGTAAGACCACAGGATGGCAAGTAGAGGTAGTACCGGGATTGATAGACGATGACTTGTTTTTTGGATTACTGAGCAACAAGCGTTTTCCTTCCTCTACCTGGCTTCGAAAAATGGAGCAGATTGATTACTTGGAGGAGCCCGACATGTTTCACGATGCCTTTGCTCACATGCCTTTGCTGACCAATCAGCCCTACGTGGACTTTTTGGAAAAGTTAAGCGCATTGGCTTTAAAGCATATTCAGGATCCTTGGGCGATCCAATTGCTCAGCCGGATTTACTGGTTTACGATCGAATTTGGATTGATTCGGGAAGATGGCGAGCTCCGCGTGTATGGAGCAGGGATATTGAGTTCGGCAGGTGAGACCAGTTATGCATTATCTTCTGAGCCTAGTCACTTTGCCTACGATGTCCGACAGATCATGTCGACCACCTATTGGAAAGACCGCTTTCAGGATAAGTATTGGGTCATTGAAAATTACGAGCAGTTGTTTGCCTCTCTTCCTGAAATAGAAACCGTTTTGCAGGAATTGATGCAAACTGAAAATAAGAATTAAACGAGTTGAAAGAACCCATCTTGATAGAGATGGGTTCTTCCTTAAAAACATCCATGAAAGTAGTTTTAATCAAGTACAATGCCGGTAATGTGCAATCCGTTCTTTACGCCTTGGAGCGCTTAGGGGTGGAGGCAGAACTTACGGATGAGGTAGAAAAAATTCGTGCCGCAGATCGGGTAATTTTCCCAGGTCAGGGAGAGGCAAGTTCTGCCATGGCCTACTTGAAGGAACGGAAATTGGACCAGGTGATCCGAGAGATCAAGCAGCCTTTTCTGGGGGTATGTTTGGGTTTGCAACTACTCTGCACCCACTCGGAGGAGAATGATACAGACTGCTTGGGAATTTTTTCTGTCAAGGTCAAACGTTTCATCCCAAGTGCCAGTAAACAGGAAAAGGTCCCCCATGTAGGATGGAATTCCCTCGAAAATCTGGTTGATAATCCCTTATTTAAAGACTTGCCAGAGTCCAAATTTATGTATTTTGTGCATAGCTACTATGCCGAATTGGGCGAACATACCCTAGCAACTACTTCCTACATTCATGACTTTACTGCCATTTTGCATCGGGACAATTACTGGGCCATTCAAGCCCATCCAGAAAAAAGTGGAGTACTTGGGGAAAAGCTATTGGAAAATTTCCTAGCCTTATCTTCTACTTAAATCCAATTCAACACGAAGATTCAGGTGGTTCATTCTACCGATTCCAAGCACTAAAACCATGCACGTAATCCCAGCTATAGATTTGATTGGAGCCAAGTGTGTTCGCCTCAGCCAAGGAGACTACAGTCGTAAAACCGATTACCACGATGACCCATTGGAGATGGCAAAGCGTTTTGAAGGGGCAGGTCTGACTCGACTACATTTGGTGGATTTGGATGGAGCAAAGGCAAAGAAAATCGTGAATGGGGAAGTATTGCAGCGCATCAGTGCGGGAACTCATTTAGCTGTCGATTTTGGGGGAGGCATTCAAGCCCAGGAGGAAATCGAAAAGGCTTTTGCTTTAGGCGCAAGCCAAGTGACGGGAGGTAGTATTGCGGTACGAAATCCCAATTTATTTGAGTCTTGGCTTGATTCCTTTGGTTCGGATAAGATTATTCTGGGTGCCGATGCAAAGGATAAAAAAATCGCCGTTGGGGGTTGGGAGGAAACCACTGCGCTGGAATTGATTCCCTTCATTCAAGGATATTTCCAAAAGGGTGTTCGTGAGGTCATCTGTACCGATGTAGCGAAGGATGGATTGCTGCAAGGCCCTTCATTTGGCTTGTATGCTGAAATTCTACAAGAGCTTCCAGAGTTAAGACTTATCGCCAGTGGGGGAGTATCTTGCTTAAAGGATCTGGAGGACTTGCAAAAAATAGGCGTTTATGGGACCATTGTTGGGAAAGCTTATTACGAGGGGAAGGTGAGTTTGGAAGAGCTTGCCTACTTCGAAGAAAATTAATTTATCCATTTCATTACACCATTCTAAATCCAGTTTTACTTACCTGATTCTAACTATCCATGCTAACCAAACGAATTATCCCTTGCCTAGATATTAAGGATGGCCGCACGGTCAAAGGGGTAAATTTTGTGGAACTTCGAGATGCAGGAGATCCTGTGGCTTTGGCCAAACTCTATTCTGAGCAGGGAGCGGATGAACTTGTGTTCCTGGACATTACCGCCACAGTAGACAAGCGAAAAACCTTGGTGAATCTGGTCACGCAGGTAGCCAAGGAGGTTCGAATTCCATTTACCGTGGGTGGAGGCATCGGATCGATTGAAGACGTGTATGCCTTGTTGGCCGCCGGTGCGGATAAAATCTCCATCAATTCGGCGGCTGTGGCTCGGCCGGAACTTGTGGATGCCTTGGCACGGGAGTTTGGCTCGCAATGCATAGTGGTAGCTATTGATTCTAGACAAATGGATGGAGTAGATTGGGTACACACGCATGGAGGGCGAAAAATGACCACCTTGCAGACAAATGCTTGGGCGAGGGAACTAGCATCTCGAGGTGCAGGAGAGATTCTGCTCACTTCTATGGATCATGATGGGACTAAGGCGGGATTTGCGCTTGAATTAACTGCCTCGATTTCAAAGGCATTGCCTATCCCGGTAATCGCTTCTGGAGGTGCGGGCAGCATGCTGCATTTCAAAGACGTGTTTACCCTTGGAAAAGCGGATGCAGCCTTGGCAGCAAGTATTTTTCACTTCAAGGAAATTGGTATTCCTGAATTGAAAATGTATTTGGAGAAGGAAGGGGTAGTAGTACGGAATTGAAATAAAGTAGAAATAGAGTGGAAATAGGGTAGAAATACATTGAAATAGAGTGGAAATAGACCGAGCAAGCTCGATCAAATAGGGAATTCGAATCGTATTTCAACCCTATTTTAAGAAGCTCGCCAGCCGCGGCGGGTATTTCTATTTTATTTCACCCTTATTTTGTTCAAATAAGTAATTACAAGTGAATTAGTAGAAATGATGAATATTGATTTTAAAAAGATGGATGGACTCATTCCAGCTGTAGTGCAGGATGAGCAGAGCGGTAAGGTATTGATGCTAGGCTACATGAATGAGGAGGCCCTTGCCAAGACCCAAGATTCAGGAAGAGTTACCTTTTTTTCGCGCAGTAAAAATAGATTGTGGACTAAAGGGGAGACCTCGGGCAATTTTCTAGAAGTCATCCGCATGCAGGAGGATTGTGACGGGGATGCTATCCTTATCAAAGCTCGGCCGCTAGGTCCAGTTTGTCATACGGGAGCGGATACGTGTTTTGCCGAAGCCAACTCTTCTCAAACTGGATTTATCGACCAGCTACGAGCAATAATCAAGGATCGAAAATCAAATCCAACTGATGGCTCCTACACCGCTAGTCTCTTTGCAAAAGGGATCAATAAATTAGCACAGAAAGTAGGGGAGGAGGCTGTGGAATTGGTCATTGAAGCAAAGGATGATAATAAAGAACTTTTTTTAGGAGAGGCAGCAGATTTACTATTTCACTACTTGGTGCTTTTGGAGGCAAAAGGCTACGAATTGGATGAGGTGATAGAAGTGCTCAAGCAGCGGCATTCGAAGTAATTTCTGATGTGGCAAGATCAAAAAAAAGAGCTCGATGAAATTCGAGCTCTTTTTTTGTGGGTAGTTTTTCTGTTTAGAAAACAGGAAATTCTTGCTGCAATCCCTTGAAAGCATCGATGATTTCCCAACTCGGCTTGTAGTAGGTATCTTTCATGCGGTTGCCTACAGTACCTGTACGAATGTACTGGATCGCGGCTGCAAGGCGAAGGTCCTTCACATCTCCCCAAGCAAACTGCGGGCTATCTCCTACTTTGAAATCTGCTGGAAATCCTTCGAAATATTCAGCTCTTCCTGCTGCATTGGCTATCGCAAAGGTGATTGGAACGACTTCCACATTATTGGTAACAAGGATGCGGTTGTAGCTAGAAAGTGGGAAGGATCCCACCGGCTTACCATAGGTATTATCTCCAATCAAGACCACATCCATGTAAGGATCCAAAGCATTGATGATCAATTCAGAGGCAGATGCAGAACTCCGTGAGGTCAAGAAAATCACACGAGTCAAATTGATGCTTCCGATTTTGCTAAAATTCCGAGAGGTGTTTTGTGCTGCCTTGAGGTCATTCAACTTGTTGGTATACATCAATCTATTGTTATTGGACGCTTGCACGAGGTAATTGCAAATTTGTTCGGCTACTGCTACTGAACCTCCTCCATTGTATCGCAGGTCAATGATCAGCTCTTGTACGCCTTGATTCTGGAAGAATTCCATACTTGTCTGTACTTCTGCACTACGGGTAGGGCTAAGTCCTGCTGTAGCTTTGAAACTTTGGTAGGCCCAATAGCCTACTTTTTTGTTGTCTACCTGAATCACACGCTGATCCAATACGGAATTGGACTGGTACTCCGCCTTCACGTTAGACCGTGTGGTAGTGGTTCCATCCGGTAGTTTGAAGGTAAACGAATTGACGATTCCTGGGTCAGGACCACCCAATTTAAAGTCATAGCCTCCAGAGGCAGTTTTGTAATCAGCAATGGGTTTGCCATTGATTTGTGTGATTTCCCAGCCACGTTGCCATCCATCTTTTCCCGCAGGGGATTCAGCAAAAACAAAGGAAACGTACAGTTTTTCGTCTGCAGTGAATGCGAAACCAAATCCATGTCCTGCGTTTTTACCCACAAAGGAATTGTTGAAAGCTTCCTGTGTAGTGATGTATGAGAAGCGGTCTATCGGCTTGTAAATGATGCCATCCAGTAAGGCTTCGTTAGATGCATATTTGGTCAAATCAATGGTGGTTGGCAGTTGTCCGTTCCAGAAATACCATTCCCGCATCACATCCACAATGGCTTTTTTCACTTCATCTACGACAGGTTTATCCGGGGTAGGAGTTACAGTTGTTGGTTCTTCTGTAGGTGTGCAAGACCACAAACCGATCCACAACCAAGCACTTATCCAAATCAATTTTTTCATAGGAGCAGTCTAATTTTTAATTCTAACGTAAATTTGGGTTTCTTGTTTTATAGCATAATGTCATACACCTTCACAGTTTTCCAGAAGGAAGAATATTTGGTGATAAACTCCAGGTGCAGAGGGTCTTTCTGGTAAGCAGCTTGACCTTCTAGAGTGTCAAAAAACAGGGTACAAGACACATGAAAGCTGTGGTCAACCACCTCTCTTTTTTCGGTAGGAGCTGGGATACCCTGGTAAAACTGGGTTACATCCTTGCAGCGTCCCAGCATGGGAACTGCATCTTTCAAAAACTCGGCAACATCCGATTCTTTGTGAAGCCAGAAATAAACTTGATGTATGATTTTTTGAGTTGCCATAGGTTTGGAATGGGTCAAGTGAATAGGAACCAAGCTTGCAGCACCTGCAAGGGTAAGGGTTTGAATAAATTTTCGTCGAGATTTCA
>JBANGF010000366.1:0-5735 GCA_037975655.1 Bacteroidota bacterium
AGCAGCAGGTTCTTGCTTCTATTACTGCTTCAATTAGTGAGATGCATCAACAGGTAAATGAGCTTCGGAAAATAAGAAAGCAGCTGGTGCACCATAGCGACATTCTTAAGGGCGTGAAATCTGCAGAAAAAGTGTTGGACGAAGCGAAGAAACTAATTGCAGGGATTGATGCTTGGGAGTCAAACATCGTAGAGGGTAGAATCCAAAACGGGCAAGATGTGATCAACTGGCCGAGCAAACTCAATGTTGAATTCTTCAATATCAAGCGGCTCGCCGATGCTGCTGATCCAAGAATTACCCAAGGAATAAAAAGCAGGTTGGCGGATTTGCAAGCGCAATGGAATGCGGAGAAAGGAAAACTTGAGGCCATCAAAAAATCAGTAGCTGCCTACAATACCCTCTATAAATCTCAGCAGCTCGAAGCACTTATTTTTTAAACCACTTGAAAAACCACATAGGCACCTAAGTTTTTCTAATGTGCCTATGTGGCTTTAAAATCCAATCCATTGAGGCCTTTCCACGAGGCAAACGGACCCTTTGCGTCTCTGGGTCTTTGCAGCCTGCCCCGCAGAATTCCGGGGAGGCATTCTTTTTTTCTTTTTCACGCAGGTGAAGCAGACCTAAATTCGATGGTCTCCTGATCCGTCCCGTCCGCTTGCTCTCCTCTTGGGCTTCCCGATTTCACTTCCTTACTTCGGGACCCTATAGGTCAGACAAAAAAGCCTACCTATCCCCCAGGCTCTTTACGTCCTCGCGCCAAATGCTTTTTTTCTTCACGCAAAGGAGTAAAGACGCAAAGGAACTAGGCTCTTTTTTCTCGCTTCTTACCTCTTTGAATATCGAATACCTATCGCTGAGTGAAGAATAAAGAAGTAGGGAAAACTAGATCCAGGGGTACTCAGGCCAGCCTATTCCGCAGCGTCAGGCACTTTGCGTCTTCGCGAGACTTATTCTTTTTTATTCGCGTAAAGGCGAAGAGATTGCCTGTCGTTTTTTTGCTTTTGCTCTCAATTTTGATAAAAAATACATGAAAAAGGAAGCGATTTAAGCCCTGTTTTTAGTACCCATTTTGAGGAACATACATCAGTCCACATCCACTTTAGCAAAAAAACGAGAAGCCTATTGTGATTTTTTAGAACATTTATTTTTTTTAGTTAGAATTAGTTTCCAAAAACCTAACTGGGTCTATGAAAAAAATCCTGCTAACTCTTGTACTATTTTGTTTAGTTCTAACTTATGTAAGGTCACAAACCCATTCTTGGCCCACTCGACCGGCACAATACGCCATGAAATCGGAACTGGGGTTGAAGGTCAGCATGAGTGATGGAGCCGTACTTCTGGTAGATGTGTATTCCCCTGCAGACAGCATCGCCAAAGTCACGGGGCAGAAATTCCCTGTTTTGCTGACCCAGAGTCCTTATGCATTTATGAATGCAGCCCCCCACATCGGCTACATTGATTATTACGTGAAACGGGGCTACATCTGTGTGGTCGCTCATATCCGAGGCACCAATGGCTCGGGCGGGAGAAATGAATTCTTATCCTCACGAGAGCAAGAAGATGGGCCAGAAATTGTCTCTTGGGCTGCTACCCAACTCCCTCATGGAAATGGAAAAATAGGTTTGTTTGGAACCTCTTGGTTGGGATTTACCCAGGTGTCTACTGCAGCAAAAATTGGAAAAAATTCCCCTGTGAAGGCGATCGTCCCTACCTACATGGGCGCATTCCCCTACCGGGAACTGACCCCAGGAGGAGTGCCTTCCCAATCCATCTATTTTCCAAGGGACTTCGATCAGCCGGGGATGCTGGGCAATGATTCCACCTCAGCAGTGGGCAAAAGATTGTTCAAATCTTGGAGTGGTGGTGGAGAATTGGCTCTGGAGGGTGAGTTTTGGAAAAGTCGACAGCCAATCAATTACCTAGAACAAGTCCAACAATCCGAAATCCCCATCCTACTCGTAGGAGGATGGCAAGACCTGTATCCCACTGGAATTTCGGAGTTGTACGCCGGGCTACAAAATTTACATGCTGGCAAGTCGAAGTATGGACTGATGGATTCTAGCCAACCAATTTCGCCAAATTACCAGCTGGTCATGGGGCCTTGGGGACATTACAAGGGCTTGAATGTGGACATGACGCTGGCCTGGTACGACAAATGGCTGATGGACAAAGAAATGCCACAGTTCACTACTCAAGCCCCTTTCCATGCCATCGACATGGTAACCGGGATTTGGTATGATTTTGCAACCTACCCTTTCACTACCAACTACCAGTCCTTTGTCTTAGGAAAAGACCTAAGTCTATCCACACCCAATTCCACAGCGTCGTTACGCTTTGGTCCAAGAGCTGAAGCTAACACCAGCATTTCATTTCAAACCGAGCCTTTCACCGAAGAAAAGGTGCTCGCAGGACCTGGATCGGTGAGACTACTGGCTACCACTACCTCCAAAGACATGACCTTCTTGGTGGAACTTTTTCTGTTGGATGAAAAAGGAACAAAAACTAGAATCACCCAAGGGAATGTAATCGCCTCCTTGTCTGAGCTGGATCAGGAAAAGTCATGGAAAAGTGGAAATCAATTTATTCGGCCACAGGTACAATTGTCCCGAGAAATGGCTGTAACTTCTGGAAAGGAATACGTCCTGGAATTCCCTTTGGCACCTCGGCTTGCCAGTATCCAGAAAGGACATCGCTTGGAAGTACTCATTTCTTCCATGCCCAAGGAGGAAGATTGTATGGGAAACCTAGGGGTTTTCCCCTGCTTACCCACCGAGCAGCAAAAGGCACGATTACAGGGCGGAACCTTTGCCATCAAGTTGGACGGTGCTGTATCCAGCAGAATCCTAGTACCCTTCGTTCCAAAAAGCACCTTGAAGCCCTCCAAAATGAATTACGATTCTACTCCAAATCATCCCTTTTAACTCAAGAAAATCTGTTTTCGCGAATAAAACCTGTCTAAAAGGCTCCATTCGGCTTGAATCAAAATTGTTTATGTTAAAAAGACCAAAAGAATACCTACTCGAGTTTCTCATGTTGTTTTTGGCTGTCAGCATGGGGTTTATTGCCGAAAACATCCGCGAGCAAATCAATGAAAAGCGTCGGGCACATGAAATGATCGTGGCATTTCGAAAGGATGTGGAGCAAAATCAATACTTATTGGACTCTTTAATCGAGCGAAATACAGCCCAAATCCACTATATGGATTCCCTAAGCCATACCATTGGATTCAATGGTCAGCCCCTAGACCTCCAAAAATTCTCCGCTGAATTGAATTTGTGGATGTACCGGTTTATGAACCGAAAAAACAATTTTGAGCAAATGAAGAGTGTGGGGACCTTGCGCAATATCAAAGATTTCGACCTCCTGGACCAAATCCTAACCTACGAGCAAATGGCGGATTTGGCCGAAGTAAGGGCCACACAATTTGAAAGTGATCACTACTGGAACCAATTTCGTCCCCAATTGCGCGAAGTATTTCCTTCTGGATTTTTTGTGGAAGCCTTACACAATCCAAAGTACATGCAGGCCCTCAATGGATTGAATGCGGACTACGATAAATTTTACGAAGCACATGCCGCGAATCGAGCAGTAGAATTAAAACAGGTGATGAGCGATCCAGAAAAACTCGATCGCATTTCCAAAATGTTTCACGAGCGGGTCACCTTTATCAAGCTTTCCACCCTAAGCTACAAAACCCTTCACGGAAAAGGAGAAAAGCTAATCCAGACCTTGAAGGAAAAGGGATACGGAGATTGAAGAAAAATTAGACTTGAGCTTGTGCCCCGGAAAGGAATGGACTTGACTACCTTCAAGTATCAATTACCTAAAGATTGAAACTGCATCTGGGCACATTTTTCCCCTAGTAAGTTTTAAAAAAGATGCAGCTTATAAAAATCCTTGTTTAACGAAGCTGGAGGGGATAAAAACAAAAGAATAGAGGTCATTTCTGACCTCTTTTTAAACTGGCTCCGTCTATTGAAAAAAGCTGAATCCAAAAGTTGGCGATTTTATCATCCTACATCAAATACTAAGTTTTGGAGCTATTTAAACAAGTTTCCAAAGACTCATTTAATAGTAATACCCAAAAATAATATTCATCTCATCCTCGCTGGTTAATCCGAAATTCACCGTTTTAGAAGTGGTGTTATTGTAAGTCACCACACTGGTCAATCCTTCTCCTGCTTTCAGCTGAATGGGTTTATCAAGGTTGATTACTAAGGGGTGCTGCCAATCCGTATTTTCATAAACAACCTCTCCATTTCTTGGGCCACCCAGAACTTTAATTTGAAATTTTTCACCCAACTTATGGAAATGCGAGGTAAGGGTAATCACAGTGACGTCTTTGTTAAATGTAAAATCGGTGGTGATCGTTTTCCGTGAATTAGCTGGAATAGAAAAATTATAATTGGCAAAGTTTATTGACTGTGCCTCCTTTAAAACGTTTGCCTGAGAAACGGTATACAAATTGATATAGTTCTCACCTAGTAAATTGGTATTCTGCTGATTAAAATAATGTGCATTCAGGTCAAGCGCTGTAGCCGGGGGGATTTTTAGCGCAACACCTGGAGGAAATGTAAAGGTTGTGTTTACATCTGTTCCTCCACCTAAAAATACATGGTTCTGCATTTGTCCAAATGTGGTGAGGTTGAGAGTTCCATTTGCATTATACAAATCCCTCAATTGGTTTGCCGGAGGTATCAACGTACTATTTTGGAACCCATATAAAACAAAATGGTGACTGTTTGGCCTCCCCTGCATCTTAATTTTATTTACATATACCGTGGAAGTATTGGGGGAGATTCTGTTTACAAACACTTCGCGTTCTGTCTTGGGACTTACGGTGAACGTATTGATTGCTAATTGAAATCCCTCTGCAGCGGCAGGTGCCGCCATTGGTACAAAAGCCTGACTGCATACTGCATTACTGTTCAGTATGTTTTGATCAACAACACTTCCTTTTTTAGGTGCCCCTTTCATTATCCATTGTTTGATAAATTCTATTTGTCCCGATGTCAGGTTTGTCCCCCCCAATGGCATCGTCGCACCATATTTAGAAGGGGACTGACAATCAATTTTATGGAATAATAGGCTATTCATGTGATCCCCTGGCTTTACCCTTAGTAGGCCGGCTGTTTTTGCTGCCTCATTTTTTGAAACGACATTCACTAAATTTTCATATGCGTTAGTTGAGTTCAATAGTAGGTTATGTTGAGCATAGGTAGCATCGCTGGTAGATCCATGACAACCACTGGTCGCGCAAGAAAGGGTTAGCATATCGTCCTGAATAATGGCCCAGGTATCTTTTGCAATAGGGCCACCATCCATTGCCTCCTCAGATTTTTTGGTACAGGATTCCATGCTAAAAGAAGCAATGAGCAGTACCATTAAAATTGTTGCTGTCACAAAATTTTTCATGAGGCATTGTTTTAGAATATTTCAAAAGATAGGTAAAATCCTATGATTTCAGATTCAAAAATTGGAGTATTTGGGAAGCGGAAAGTATGGATAAACTGCGCTATAACGCAGCAAAATAGGAGTTTGGCATCTAGCAACTCTTTTTCATGCACAGCCCATCGCGCAGTGTTGCTAATGAAGCCCAATAGTCATGCCTGCTAGGGATAACTACTGGCCGGTCGGTAGGTCTGATGAATGGTGCTCCCGCTACTCCCACCGCTCGAGGTACCGCCGCCCGGTAGATGGATCAGGCCGTTGAGGAATGCGGCGCCTGTGACTCC
>JBANGF010000015.1:0-5019 GCA_037975655.1 Bacteroidota bacterium
CTTGTTAGGTGGGATTAATTACATTACCACTGTGATTAATTTACGTACCAAAGGAATGTCTTTTTCAAGACTTCCATTGACGATTTGGGCATTCTTCCTGACTGCCGTTATTGGCCTATTGTCTTTCCCTGTTTTGTTTGCAGCTGCCTTATTGTTGGTGTTTGATCGGAGTTTCGGTACTTCGTTCTACTTGTCTGACATCTATGTAGCAGGAGAAGCACTTCCGAATACTGGAGGTAGCGCCGTATTGTACCAGCACTTATTTTGGTTCCTTGGTCACCCAGAAGTTTACATTGTATTGCTTCCTGCCTTAGGAATCACTTCAGAGGTAATTGCTACCAATTCTCGTAAACCTATCTTCGGTTACAAGGCAATGGTTATTTCCATGTTGGGAATTACCATCCTTTCGTTTATCGTTTGGGCACACCACATGTTTGTTACAGGCATGAATCCGTTCTTGGGATCGATATTCATGTTTTTGACCTTGATCATTGCGGTGCCCTCTGCTGTAAAGGTGTTCAACTACTTGACTACACTTTGGAGAGGTAATTTGATATTCACTCCTGGAATGTTGTTCTCCATTGGCTTGGTGTCTTTCTTTATTTCAGGCGGCTTAACTGGTATTTTCCTAGGTAACTCTGCAATTGACATCCAATTGCACGACACTTATTTCGTTGTTGCCCACTTCCACTTGGTTATGGGTTCTGCATCTTTCTTTGGTTTGATGGCTGGGGTATACCACTGGTTCCCTAAGATGTTTGGTCGAATGATGGACGCAAAATTGGGTTACATCCACTTCTGGTTGACTTTTGTAGGGGTGTACATGATTTTCTTCCCGATGCATTACATTGGTATTGCCGGTTTCCCAAGACGTTATTACTCATGGACCAACTTTGAGTTTACAAACTTGTATACTGATTTGAATATGTTCGTCTCTGTGGCTGCAATCATCACCTTTGCGGCTCAGTTTATCTTCATATTCAACTTCTTCTACAGTATGTATCGTGGTAGAAAAGCTTCCTTGAATCCTTGGAACTCCAACACCTTGGAATGGACTACTCCATTGCATCCTGGACATGGAAACTGGCCTGGTGAGATTCCAACCGTGTACCGTTGGCCTTATGACTATTCTAAGCCTGGAGCGGCTGAAGATTTTATTCCGCAGCATATTCCATTGTCTCAAACACCAGAATCTAATTTGCCTCATGAGCAAGAACTCGTTAAACTTGAGTTGGAGATCATGAAAGAGGAAGCCGATTTGGTAGCGAATGAGTCCAAGCACTAAAAAAAAATCGATAAACAGCTACCGCCGCCTTTCAGGCATCACAGTGGTAGCTGTTTATTTTCTTATTCTGGTAGGAGGGATTGTGCGTAGTACAGGTTCTGGTATGGGTTGTCCTGACTGGCCAAAATGCTTTGGGTCAATCGTTCCTCCCACAAGTGTGAATCAACTCCCAGCCAATTACCAGGAGATTTATCTCGAAAAAAGGCTTGCCAAAAATGACAGGTTTGTGGCCACACTATCCAAGTTGGGTTTTACAGATACTGCCGAGAGGCTTGCCAATGATAAGTCCATTCAAGTGGAAGAGGAGTTTAATGCTACCAAAACTTGGATTGAATACATCAACAGACTAATTGGGGTGGTTATTGGCTTACTTATCTTGGCTACTTTGGCCAAATCTTTGTCACATTGGTCACGGGACAAATGGATTCCTGGAACTGCCTTTCTCGCTCTTGTACTTGTTTCATTTACGGGTTGGATTGGTTCAATTGTAGTTTCTACGAACCTTTTGGCTTGGATGATTACCTTCCATATGTTGCTTGCTCTTGCATTGGTGGTGGTGTTGTTGTACAGCCATCACAGAGCTTCGCGGTTATTGGCTGAGAATAATAGTGTCCATCCGATGCCTAAAAAAATTCTTTGGTTACTTCTCACTGCTGGTTTCCTGATGCTGATTCAAGTGGTACTCGGTACCCAGGTTCGAGAGGGTATAGATCGTGTTTCTTTTGTGATGGGCGACTTGCTTCGTGAAGAATGGGTAGGCAAAATAGGTTTGGTGTTTTTGGTTCATCGATCCTTTTCGTTGGTGCTTTTGGGGGTACATTTACTTTATTTTATTTGGGTTTTTAGGTATTCATTCCGAGGTAATTCATTCAATTCTTGGAATCTAGCTCTTTTAGTGCTTCTCATTATTGAAATTGCTTCTGGGATGGGTATGGCTTATTTCGGACTGCCTGCTTATTTGCAGCCTATACATTTGCTTTTTGGCTCGCTTATTTTGGGGGTGCAATTTATATTGGTACTTCAGTTGAAGGATCAGACTAACTTTAAAACGAATCTTCAGGTATGAATACCTTAGGGATAACGTCAACCAGTGGTTTTAGTCTATTGAAAAGTAGAGTGAGTGCCTATTCTGACTTGATTAAGTTTAGACTCTCCGCATTGGTTACTTTCTCTGCGGTATTTGGCTTTATCTTGGGTGACCGTGGGATAGACTTTGGTTGGTCGGGGTTTATTGGCTTGGTTTTGGGAGGATTTTTTATTTCTGGAGCCTCTGGTGCCGCCAATGAAATTATGGAGCGTGATTTGGATAAGTTGATGAAACGAACCCAGAATCGTCCGCTTCCCTTGCAACTTATTTCTTTGCAAGAGGCTTATTGGTTTACGGGAATTACTGCGCTATTTGGAATAAGTTTACTTTGGATTTTCACCAATCCTTTGACTACTGGGTTGGGAATCTTGAGTATGTTGCTCTATGTTTTTGCCTATACGCCACTCAAACGAGTAGGACCTATTGCTGTATTCGTTGGCGCTATTCCTGGGGCAATGCCTCCACTTTTAGGTTGGACAGCTGCCACAGGAGCTATTACTTACGAGGCTTTAATCATTTTTGGAATTCAGTTTATTTGGCAATTCCCTCATTTTTGGGCGATTGCTTGGGTTAGTGATGAGGATTACAAGCGAGCTGGGTTCAAATTACTTCCAAGTGGAGGAGGGCAGGATTTGAATACGGCTTTTCAAATCATGATTTACACCCTTTTTCTCCTGCCATTGGGACTTCTTCCCAGTTATTTTGGTTTGGTGGGGCTGAATTCTGGAATTGTTGCTACGGTATGTGGCGTGTTGTTTTTGGCACAAACTTTTTCTTTGATGCGGGATTGTTCGCGTAAATCGGCTTTGAAAATTATGTTTGGGTCTTTTATTTATTTACCCGTAGTACAGATTGCGTATTTGTTAGACAAAATGCCTTAAGCCATGGAAAGTGAGTTGAAGTATATAGATATCGTCGAGCAGCCGATTAGCATGCACCCAAAGAAGTTTGCGCTTTGGCTGTTTTTGGTTACCGTGGTTATGATTTTTGCTGCATTGACCAGCGCTTACATTGTACGTCAAGCTGAAGGAAATTGGTTGGAGTATGAATTACCAGAAATCTTTTGGGTAACATCAGGTATAGTAATTTTGAGTTCCATTGCTTTGCAGGGGGCCTATTATGCTGCCAAGAAAAATAATTTTTTGGGATTACGGATTGGAATGATACTTACCGTTTTGCTTGGAATGGGCTTTTTAGTTGGACAATGGTACAGTTGGGTAGCGCTGGTAGACCGAGAAGTGTTTTTTGTTGGAAATCCAGCCGGATCTTTTTTGTATGTTTTTACCGGATTACACGCGGTTCACTTGATCAGTGGTGTGATTTTTCTGATAATTGTATTAATTTCGACCTTTAGAGATAAGGTGCATTCTCAGGCGCTAAATACTTTAGAAATGGCCACTACCTATTGGCATTTTCTTGGTGGACTGTGGCTGTATTTATTTCTGTTTTTGCTTTTAAATCATTAAAATTAACCCAGTACCATAATTATTACCTATGTCTGCGCATTCTACTGCTATCGAAGTAAGCACGAAAAGAGGCATTTGGGGAGGAGGAAATGAACCCCTTAAGGCCAGCTACGGAAAACTCATGATGTGGTTTTTCCTACTCTCTGATATCTTCACCTTTGCTGCCTTCTTGATTACCTATTTGGCCATTCGCGTGAGTTATCCAGCCTATGCAGGCGCTGTAGAGACTTTTACAGGTTCCAATGAATATTGGCCGGTACCTGAATTGGTATTCGAAGCAGTTCCTTTTCTACATGGTGTACATGCCCCCCTTATTTTTGTAGGAATCATGACTTTTATTTTGATTGCCAGTTCGGTGACTATGGTTTTGGCCGTAGAAGCGGGTCATAGAAATGACCGAAATGATGTGGTTAAATGGATGCTTTGGACGCTACTTGGAGGGATTACATTTTTAAGTTGCCAAGCTTGGGAGTGGTCTCACTTTATCCATGGCACAGACGGAGGTTCTTTATTGACCTACGTGAATACACTTGGACAGAATGTAACAGAGACTGTATTTGGGGCTAATTTGGTTGTGAATGAATATGGACCTCCTGCTTTTGCACAACTCTTTTTCTTCATCACAGGATTCCACGGATTCCACGTAACCATTGGAGTATTTTTGTTATTCCTTTGCTTCTACCAAGCGGCAGTAGGTGTTTACGACAAGAGAGGTCACTACGAAATGGTTGAGAAAATTGGTCTCTACTGGCACTTTGTAGACTTGGTTTGGGTATTCGTGTTTACTCTATTTTATTTGATCTAAGCATTTCAATTCGCTCACTATGGAAGTTCAAGACACTAAATCTACGCTTGAGGTCACACCTCGAAACGAAGAAAAAATAAAAAAAATCTGGAAGACTGCTTTTATTCTTCTTGCCATTACGGTTGTGGAATTTATCATGGCATTTACCATGGATAGAGGAATTTTATTGTATTCCTTGTTTATCCTACTGACAATTTGGAAGGCTAAATACATTATGATGGAATTCATGCACCTAGGTGACGAAGCCAAACCTCTATTTTATTCCATCATTGTCCCCCTAATCTTCTTGGTGTGGTTGGTCATCGCATTGATTAAGGAAGGTTCGGAAATCTTCCTGATGCGTTGGTAAAAAAAAATAAATTATCAAAAAAATACA
>JBANGF010000019.1:0-3564 GCA_037975655.1 Bacteroidota bacterium
CTCATCACAACGGATTGAAGAGCCATCTTCAACCACCAGCACCTCAAACTGGGTGTAGGTTTGGGAAAGTAGGCTGCTTAGCAAGTCCTTTAGTTCACCCGGTCGATTGTAAACAGGAATGATACAAGAAAAGAACATTAAAAATCGAGATTGATTTCTTCGTCTATTTTGTACTCAGGCTCCTTGGCTTGGTTTGAAGTCATCAGTTCAGCAATGAATCCCGTCAAAAATAGTTGGGCACCGATGACTAAAGCCACCAACGCCAAGAAAAATATCGGTTGATCGACTACCTCTCGCACTTTGATACCTTTGCTTAGGCCATAGATTTTTTGGGCGATCAACCAGGCGGTGATGACAAAACCTGTAAAGAAAGAAAGTGTGCCGAGCAAACCGAAAAAGTGCATGGGCTTTTTCTTGTAGCGATGCACGAAGGAAACGGAAATCAAATCCAAAAATCCATTTAGAAAACGTTCCAATCCAAACTTGGAGTATCCGTACTTTCGAGCACGGTGCTCCACCACTTTCTCCCCGATTTTAGGGAAGCCATTCCATTTGGCTAGAAGGGGGATGTAACGGTGCATTTCACCGTAGATGTGGATGTTTTTGACCACCTTATTGCGGTAAGCTTTCAACCCACAGTTGAAATCGTTCAACTGAATTCCCGATATCCAACGAGTCACTCCATTGAAGAATTTGGAAGGAATGGTTTTGGACAAGGGATCGTGCCGTTCCTTTTTCCAGCCAGAAACCACATCCAGCCCTCCTTTGATCATGGCATAGAGACCAGGAATTTCGTCAGGGCTATCTTGCAAATCCGCATCCATGGTAATCACCACCTCCCCAGAGGAGCGCTTAAATCCTGCGTCTAAGGCAGCAGATTTACCATAGTTGCGGGTAAAGTTAATCCCTTTCAAAGCTTCATTTTTGGATGCCAAGGATTGAATTACTTCCCAAGAGCGGTCTGTACTTCCGTCGTTGATCAAGAGCACCTCATAGGAGAATCCATGCTCCTGCATGACCCGATGAATCCATTGGGTCAACTCAGGCAGTGACTCTTCTTCGTTAAATACCGGAACAACTACGGAAATAGAAATCATCTTAAAAATCTAAGGACTTGTCACGCTTCTTCAGAATCGCACCCAAAATTAGTGCAATGATGGCATAAGCAATCAATCCAAAGCCAAAACCTTTAAGCTGACCGACAAGGGTAAAGTTAGATGCAGAAGCTTCTCTCATTTTGTCCAGGTCTTCGGAAGGGATGGAATCCGGATTTGCTCCAAAATTTTCCATCATCTCTAATTGGGTTTCAAAGGTTTGATCTGCCAATACCTGCGGTAAGGTGGGATCAATCACATGAAACAATAGGATATTGCCAATAAGTCCAATCAGTCCAGAAATCAAAATGGCAAAAAAACTAAAATTGAAGGCGGTACCAAAAGTGAGAAATCCACCAGACTCTTTTCGAAATTCTTTGCCGAAAAAAATAATCAATCCAAAAAAGAGGACCAAAGCAATCAATCCAAAATACCCAGAAGCCAGGTAGGATGAATCGATAAAGTAGGCAATGTAGGTAATGACCAAAGAAACTAATCCAATGATTAATCCCGGTCTTACGGCCGACTGGATAGGAGAAGGAGCTTGTTCGTTCATATTAGGTTTTATTTTTCTTTAAAATAACTGAAATAAGGATGCTAAAAAACATTCCGGGAAGGATTTTCCAAATCCCGTCGTTGAAGGCGATGTCCCAGGGTCCCATTCCTTGGAGGTTAGCCTGGGTGAGGTCAAAAGACTCTTGTCCAACCTGACCGATAATCACCTCCTTATTTTGTTCCAATACCGCCCATTTGGCTGTTTGTATTGCCTCAAATAGGGAAGGCGAACCTACCAAGATTCCCCAAATGGTCAAGGTTGAAAGTATGGCAAGTATCAAGTAAGTAACTGCTCCGATGGTCATCCCTTCGGCAAACGATAGAAAACCTTCATTCGCATATTCCTTGTAAAACTTGATGGCCAAATACACTGCAAAGGGAGTAATCACATAACCGAACACCAAATTGAGGTTAGTTGGATCTGGATTAAAAAGGGAGAGTACATAGAAGGAAATTCCACTCAAAATGCCCCCCAAGGCGCCAAATTGATAGGCTGTCTTCAGGTATTTAGTCATTCACTTGGAGCAATTGACCCTTTTGTATACAGTATTTTACTTTACCTTTCAATTCCTTCCCAAACCAGGGATGGTTTGCCGAAAGCGAGGTATTGCTTTGCTCATTGTAGGTCCAGGTTTCCTTTGGATCAAATATGGTCCAGGAATCAGATTCACTACACAGTACTCGTGCGGGGCCAGCAGTTACTTTCTCTAGAAGCAGCTCCCATCCCAGTTCCTCAGCTAGGATTCCCATGGCAGGCAGAAAGGTTTGGAGTCCCAGCATCCCCAAGGCTGCATGGTCAAACTCACAGAATTTGGAATCAAAATCTTGAGGCTGATGGTTGGACACCAAAGCGTCGATGGTACCGTCCTTCAAGCCTTCAATAAGGGCTTTTCGATCGGACGCTGACCGAAAAGGGGGCATGACCTTCAAGTGTGTATCGAAGGAGAACAAGTCATGGTCGCTAAAAAGAAGTTGGTAAATCGATACGTCCGCGGTCACGTTTAATCCTTCTTTTTTTGCATTGCGGATGAGGTCTACCCCTTTGGCCGTACTCAAGGTTTGAAAGTGCACCTTTCCTCCGGAATAGCGCAATAGATCTAAATTTCGTTGGATGGCTACGTCTTCGGCAAGGCTAGGGATCCCTTTCATACCGAGTTGGGTAGACATTTCGCCTTCGTGCATTTGCCCAAAAATCGCGAGCAAGGGATCGTAGGCATGGTCAAAAAGGGTTCCGTCAAACTTTTGAAGGTAGTAGAGAATCTTCAGGTATCGGTCCGTATTGGACAGCGGCTTGGTCCCATCTCCGAATAGGGTGATGCCTGTTTGGTAGTGCATATCCAGCATTTCGGTCAGGTCTTCCCCCTCGGTGTTTTTGGTAACTGCCCCTAAGATGGCTAGTTCAGGAGTGAATTTGGCTGCCTTATTTTGGAGAAAAGCGACTTCAGCTTTGGATTGAATGACTGGATTCGTGTTTGGTAGTACCACTGCTTTGGCAAATCCACTAGCCAGCAAGGTGGCACAGAGTGATTCAACAGTTTCCCGGTATTCTTGACCCGGTTCACCAATTCCGCAGCGTAGGTCCACCCAGCCTTTGGAGGCGAGGTAGTTGCTGCAGTCGATTACTTGTTCATAGGCAACACTTGCGTTTCCTTCAACCGGTGTAAGCTTCCCTTGATCGAATGAATAGTTTCTAGGCTGGGAAAATTTGCCTTGATGGAGAAGTTTCAGGTGTTGAAGTAATACAGCCATGCCAAGTTCTTTGACTGCAAAACTGCAATTTATTCGGGTAAAAGAAAAATGGAGTTTTAGGAATGTAGTAGATTACAGGAGGTACTTAGTACCTTGTACTTAGTACAAAGTACCAAGTACCATGTACCAAGTACCCTCAGAAGTACCATTTAGGTCAGCACACGAA
>JBANGF010000043.1:0-5598 GCA_037975655.1 Bacteroidota bacterium
ATACCTGAAAGTTAATAGTCGGGATTTTATCGGCTTCAAGATTGGGTTGTACCAAGAAGAAATCGAGAAAGACCCCATCCGTAAAGCAGGAATCATTCGTGAAGTGGTGCAAAGTATTGCAAAAATCCCTGATCCAATCATTCGCTCTGTGTATGCCAAGGAGGCATCAGGGCTGTTGGGTATCGAGGAGGAAATCCTGCATGCCGAACTCAATAAAATCCTGATCAAAACGCAAAAGGATCAGTTTGAGCGTGCAAAAGAGGAAAAAGCCGTTGAAGAAAGTATCGAAGACCTGTTGACGCTCCCCGTGGAAGCTGGGGCGGAGGACCATCTTTTGGTGCAAGAGCGTGAGACCATGCGGCTTTTGCTCAACTATGGTAGTCAGAAATTGGATGAGCAGGAACTTCATTTTAGTCAATACGTACTTACAGAGATTGCAGAAGTAAGTTTTCAAACTCCCGTTTACCAGAAAATGCTTCATCTGTATCGAGAAAGTGTAGGGCTTGGAAATATCCCTTCCGACCAACTATTTCTCAATCATGGAGATGCGGAGATTCGGCAAGAAGCCATTGCCTTAATTACACAACGTCACGAGGTATCGGGGCATTGGAAGGATAAATTCCAGATTTTCATTCAACTGGAATCCGATGATTTGGCAAATACTGCATTCAAGTCCATTTTGAGATTAAAGCGACGCTTACTCCAGAAATTAATGGAAGAGGCAATGGCCAATATAAAGGAGGCGGAACAAAAGCAATTGGAAGAAGAAAAGATGCGTGAATTGCTCGAATTGTACTTAGAACTAAAGAATTTTAAACTTAAAATTGACAAGGAACTGGGCATAGTCATTGGTTAATTCCAAACTTTCTTTGGCTGCTTCCAGTTTTGTTTTTAAAGAGGCTACATTTGTAGCCTAAACCATCTGCTTAACACCCCAACTCGTGGAAAATTATACGCTTGACCCCATTGAAGACGCCATTGAAGCCATCAAAAATGGCGAAGTGATCATTGTCGTGGACGATGAGGACCGTGAAAATGAAGGAGATTTTGTATGCGCTGCCGAAAAGGTGACGCCTGAGATCATCAACTTTATGGCCACTCACGGACGTGGACTTATCTGCGCCCCCTTGATTGAAGATCGTTGTGAAAAGTTGGGCCTGGACTTGATGGTAGGGAGCAATACGGCTGTATTTGAAACGCCATTTACCGTATCTGTAGATTTGATTGGTCATGGCTGTACCACGGGTATTTCCGCCTCAGATCGCGCCAAAACTATCCAGGCTTTGGTTGATGACAGCATTCATCCCAATGAATTGGGTAAGCCAGGACATATTTTCCCCCTTAAAGCGAAGCGTGGAGGAGTGCTCAGAAGAGCGGGTCATACTGAAGCTGCCATTGATTTTTCTCGATTGGCAGGTTTACAGCCTGCGGGCGTACTGGTCGAAATCATGAATGAAGATGGAGGCATGGCACGCTTAGATGATTTGGTGAAGGTGCGAGAGAAATTTCAACTTAAACTGGTTTCAATTAAGGATTTGATCGCCTATCGACTCAAAAATGAATCCTTAATCACCCGAGAAATTGGGGTAGATATGCCTACTGCTTGGGGAAATTTTGATTTGCTTGCTTACCGACAAACCAACACCCAGGAGATCCATTTGGCTCTGATCAAAGGGACCTGGGAAAAAGACGAGCCTGTATTGGTGCGCGTGCATTCTTCTTGCGCTACGGGAGATATATTTGGATCCTGTAGATGTGATTGTGGACCTCAGTTGCATGCAGCCATGGAATTGGTAGAGCAGGAGGGAAAAGGCGTGGTATTGTACATGAACCAAGAGGGAAGGGGCATCGGCTTGATTAACAAGTTGAAGGCTTACAAACTCCAAGAGGAGGGTATGGATACCGTGCAGGCTAATTTGGCACTAGGACTCCCGATGGATGGTCGGGATTACGGGGTGGGTGCACAGATTCTCCGGGATTTGGGAGTGTCAAAAATCAGATTGATTTCCAATAATCCCCAAAAGCGCGTTGGATTGCTAGGGTATGGGCTCGAGATAGTGGACCAAGTTCCGATTGAGATACAGCCTAACCCACACAATGAAAAATACCTGCAGACTAAGCGGGATAAAATGGGACATACGATTCTAAAATAATTGTGGATACAGTTGCAGCTAAATTTAAGAAACTTGAAGGCCGCAACTTCGTTTGTATATCTGATGCGAAACTTAAAACTTTACCTATTCTTGATTTTTTTGTGTTTGGGCACCTTGAGTTGGGCTCAAACTAGAAATCAATTTCCTTCCCAGATTTGGCACAAAGGCACCTTGGTTTTGGCAGATGGGAGTACGACGACTGGATTGGTGAAATACGATCTGGAAACCAACCTGGTTCAGTTGCAGGCTGAGACAGTTATTACCTTTACCGCATCCAATGTGACGAGCTTTGATATTTACGATGAGATTTACGGGGGTATTCGAAAATTCTACAGTCTTCCTTATGCTTTGAATGGAGATTACGAAACACCTGTATTTTTTGAAGTACTAACTCAAGGAGAATACATTGCCTTACTATGTCGGGAGTTTATTGCTACGGACAATAGGGGGATGAATAATTGGGCAGGCATGGGGATGAATCCTTTTTGGGGACCCCAGACGGTGACGGGTTTTCGTTTGGCTTTTACTTATTACTTTTTGAAAGGTGGGCGATTGGAGCGCTACAGTGGCAAGAAAAAAGAATTGTTTGATCTGCTTTCGGGATACGATGAGGAAATGCAACTCTATATGCGAAAGAACCGCCTCGAACACGATCAGCGTGGGGATTTGCTGCGGATCACTGCCTATTACAATGAATTAAAAAACAACTAAGCATGTCAAGACCCTTGATTCTCGTCTCGAATGACGATGGCATTACCTCCAAAGGAATTCGCGTATTGGTGTCAGTCATGAAGAAATTGGGTGATGTGGTGGTTGTAGCTCCAGATAGCCCCCAGTCGGGCATGGGACATGCGATTACAATCGGGCAAACGCTACGGCTCTATGAAGAAGATATTTTTGAAGATGTCCTGGCATACAAATCCAGTGGTACTCCAGCAGATTGCGTCAAACTAGCCAAGCACCATGTGCTCAAAGACCGGAAGCCAGACCTAGTGGTAAGTGGGATCAATCACGGATCGAATACATCTATATCGGTCTTGTATTCTGGCACCATGTCTGCTGCAATTGAAGGCGCCTTGGAAGGCTTACCATCAATTGGCTTTAGCCTTTGTGATTTTTCCTCGAAAGCAGATTTTTCACATGTAGAGGAATGGGTAGAAAAAATTTCACGACAAGTGTTGGAACATGGAATTCCGAAAGGGATTGCCTTGAATGTGAATTTTCCACCTAAGCGAAATGAGGATATTCGAGGAATAAAAATCTGTAGACAAGCGGATGCCAAGTGGCAGGAGGAATTTGTGGAGCGCTTTGACCCGACCGGTAGGAAATACTTCTGGTTGGCAGGTAATTTTGTCAATTTTGATAAGGGTGAGGACAACGACGAGTGGGCGATCGCCAACAATTATGTGTCCATCGTGCCTTGTCAATACGACCTTACGGCGCATCATGCCATTTCTTACATCAACAAGGAATGGGATTGGACTAAACTTGGGGATTGATTTCGGATTTAAACTCCCTAGATCCAGGCTCTCGAGTTAGGGCACAAAAAAATCCGGCAGGAGAATTCTCCTGCCGGATTTTTGATTTCATATCGAAAATTAATCGTGAGTTGCTCTTTTATCCGTAATCAGCAAGTTAGCTAATCCAGCGATTATCAATAAGGTGCCTGCAAGCGTCATCGTATAAATAACTTCCTCCCCAAAGAGGATTTTGTACAAGAAATTTACCGCACCCAAAGCAGCGACAATCTGTGGGATGACAATGAACATGTTGAAAATCCCCATGAAAGTACCCATTTTTTGAGGTTCCACCGATCCGGAAAGCATGGCATAAGGCATGGAAAGGATACTTGCCCATGCAATACCAACCAGAGCAAAGCAAATGTGCAGCATCCACGGTTCGCTCACGTAGTAAATCAAAATAAATCCAAGACC
The DNA here is from genome assembly GCA_037975655.1 of Bacteroidota bacterium. GTDB lineage: Bacteria > Bacteroidota > Bacteroidia > Cytophagales > Cyclobacteriaceae > Algoriphagus. The sequence continues at coordinate 4,088 of JBANGF010000043.1, forward strand.
GCCTGAAAGTAGACTTGATAGATGGAGTAGTTTTCGATTGATTTTGATTTTGGAAGCAATTAGGGATAGAATCAGAGCAAAAAACATGGACACCAAACCGTAGGTACCAAGGTAATTTCCCACGCTATCGGCGGCATTATTATAGCCTTCTGTACTCGTATCCGTGGCTCCAAATATGTGTTCAGTGATGGCAGGTGTCGCAAAACTCCACATGGTGAAGAAGGCAAACCAGGAGAAAAACTGAACAATACCCAATTGCTTCATGACCGTGGGCATGTTCACAATCAATTGTATAATTTCCTTAAATCCTTCAAAAAAGCCTTTTTTCTGGCGTTTTTCTTTTTCAAATGCCTCTAAATCTTCTGGAGGATACTCATCTGTGGTGAGGATGGTGTACAATATTGAGGAAAACAAGACAAACGCTCCTAGGGCAAAGGCATACTTTACTGAATCAGGGATCACGCCCTCGGGTGTAGTATTTGCCGCTCCGAGTTGGGTCATCAGCCAGGGAAGGTTAGAGGCAACCCAGGTACCTATTCCAATAATCAGAGTTTGCACCACAAAGCCATAGGATCGTTGGGATTCCGGAAGTTTATCCGCTACCAAGGCCCGAAAAGGCTCCATGGAAACGTTGATAGAGGCATCCAGAATCCAAAGCGCGCCTGCTGCCATCCACAGAGCGGAGGAGTAGGGGGCAAAGAATAGGGCGATGGTACTGAAAACCGCACCTAGAAAAAAGAAGGGCTTTCTTCTACCAAATTTAGGGTGCCAGGTTCGATCACTGAGGTAGCCTACAATGGGTTGAACCAGTAATCCCGTCAGGGGAGCAGCAATCCAAAGGAAGGGGATGGCGTCCTTTTCAGCACCAAGTGTTTGGAAGATGCGAGACATAAATCCACCCTGCAGGGCAAATCCAAATTGAATTCCTAAAAATCCAAAACTCATGTTCCAGATTTGCCAGAAACTCAGCTTCTTTTTTTCTTGGGTCATTGTTAGTTAGTGTAAGTGAATAGGAATTAGGTCAAGCCCTTGATTTCGAATTCCTCTCTCGTATGAGCAAACTCCAGGTAGGGGAGTTGGTTGATTTGGTAAAAAGGATGTACCTGATCAGGTAAGGGATCAAACTCAGATAGTTTATTCAAGAAAGCAAAATCGCCTGACTTTAAATCCACTATCGAACCATTTACTTGAGGCTGAAGGTGGTCAAATCCATGGAAATAGAGGCGAATTTTGGTGTATTGGCTGGTCAGCTCCCCTTTGGCCTCTTTCAATCTCAAAGTACCAAATTCAGGAAGGTACTGGATTTCTCGACTGAAAAATTCCCCTTCTAGGTAGTGGAACCCTTCCCCTTTATCTTCGAAATGAAAATAGGTAGAACCTGTTTTTCCTCGATACAAATGGATCGTCAAGGTGCTGTCATGCGCCATTTCTGTATGTTGGGTAGGGGACTGCTGCGCAAAGATTTTCCCTGCTTGCACATAGACGGGCAGGTAGTTGAGTGGGGAATCTTG
>JBANGF010000173.1:0-9332 GCA_037975655.1 Bacteroidota bacterium
TTGGGCGGAGGAAAATGATCCTGAGATTTTAAAACTGTTCAATTTAAGTCACTTGCCCGGAAACCTCAGCCGGCAAGAAATCATGGCCTATTATTTTTCCAAAGGAAAAGGCTCCAAGCAAGAAATGGTCTTTTACTATGTCTTTGGATTAGTGAAAGTAGCCGTGATCGCCCAACAAATTTTCAAACGTTATTCCCAAGGCTTTTCAACAGATTCCAGATTTGCACAACTCATCCATGTGGTGGATGCCGCTGGCAAAAAAGCCATTCAAACCCTTCAAACTGATAAAATTTAACCCATGACCCTTCATAAAATTTGCATCCTTGGAGCAGGTACACTTGGCTCCCGAGTAGCCCTACAATCTGCGATTTCTGGATTTACCGTTTCCATTTTTGACCTGAAACAGGCAGCCTTGGATTCGGCCATCCTCACCATGCAAAAAATCCTTCGTCAACTTGTGCGCGGCGGAACACTTACGGAATCACAAGTTCCAGAAATACTCCAACGAATCCAGCCCACTTTGAACTTGGCCGAAGCCTTGAAAGGTGCTGATTTGGTCAATGAAAGCGTCACGGAAAATGTAGACATCAAAAAATCACTTTGGACTGAAGTAGGTAAACTCGCGGAATCACACACTTGGTTAACTACGAATACCTCCTACTTACTTCCCTCTCAGTTTGCGGAAGAAACTGGTAGCCCTTCCCGCTTTTGCGCCTTCCATTTTCACGACGTGTTCTATTCAAGGGTGGTGGACATCATGCCTCATCCAGGTACAGATCCTGAATTGATTGGGATCCTAGAAGAACTGGGAAGGAAATTGAATCAAGTTCCTGTAATCGTACGAAAAGAGAACCCAGGATACTTATTCAACACGATGCTGATGGCCCTTTTGGGTGCAGCAGGCAAACTCATTACGCGGGAGGTAGGCAGCATTGAAGATATCGACAAGTCTTGGATGGTGAATTTCCACATGCCCATGGGCCCTTTTGGGATATTGGATTCCATTGGATTGGATACCGCGTGGCATGTTACCCACAAAATGCCGGATTCGGCTTCACAGGCCTTTGCTGCCCATTTGAAAACCTACATTGATCAAGGAAAACTAGGTGAAAAAACAGGTGAAGGGTTTTATACCTACCCGAATCCGCGCTACCGAGAGCCCGATTTTATTCAATAAAGCAAAATTGAATGTATTTGATTTTTTCCCCCTTGTCGGAAAAAATCTTCTCGTAGCGAGTTTTGATTCCGTGGTGGGCATCCCGCAGTTCGCTTGCATAGAAATCAGCCGTAGCAAACAAAACTTTGCAATCCGATCGGGAGGCCAAAACCTCTTTGGTATAATCAAATAGGCCTGTATTGTCTGTTTTGAAGTGGATTATACCCCCTGCTTTCACGAGTTGCTTGTACATGTCCAAAAATCTGGTAGAGGTCAAGCGTCGCTTTTCATCTCCATCACGTGGAAAAGGATCTGGGAAGGTAATCCACAGTTCAGAAATCTCACTTGGTGCAAAAAAACTATCCAGTTGTTGAATTTGGGTTCGTAAGAAGGCAACATTGTGGATGCCTTCGGCAGTAGCAGTAGAACTTCCTTTCCAGATTCTACTTCCTTTGATATCTACTCCAATAAAGTTTTTTGTGGGATACTGTCTTCCTAGACCAAGGGTAAACTCCCCTCTTCCACAGGCAAGTTCCACGACTAAGGGTTGCTCGATTTGAAACTGTAGTGCATTCCACTGCCCTTTAATCTGTTCAAAAATAGGCTTGCCTGCCTGGACTACATTGGGATTGACTTCATTTTGGGCAAAGCGAACCAGTTTTTTTCTACTCATTAGAGGTCTTCAATTTCTGCGACCACAAAAGTACTACCTCCAATAAATATCAGGTCATCTGCTCCTGCATTTTTTCGCGCAAATTCAACAGCATCCGAAACTCTCGGAATCACTTGGCCCATTAATCCCTTTTCTTTCGCCTTGCTGGCTAGTAAATGTGCATCCATCGCTCGAGGAAGGTTCGCTTGGCAATAAATATAGATGGCATCTTTTGGAAGTAAGTCCAAAACTTTGGAGATATCCTTGTCATTCACCATTCCGATCACTATCCAAAGTTTGGAATAAATGTATCGTTTGAGTTGATTCACCACTTCCAATATCCCCGCTTCATTGTGACCTGTATCGGCGATAGTGAGTGGTTGGGTTTGTAAAATCTGCCACCTCCCTTTTAAGCCAGTTTGCTCTGAAACTCGAACCAAACCCAGTTTTACTTCCTCTTTGGTAAGAATCCAACCTTGGTTACGCATTTGCTCCACCGCCTCCAAAATCCCAGGCAAATTGTATCGCTGGTAATCTCCTCTCAAGCCAAATTCCAATTCAAAAGCATCAGCGCTTCCCTTTACCAGATATTTGGCGAGTTGTGATGTTTCCTGATCCGGATTTTGAATCCGAGTTACCTCCCAATGCTGATCTGCAAAAACAAGTCTGGCTTGCATTTCAGTAGCCTTTTGGAGAAAAACGGACTGAATTTCTTGTTGAGTATGGCTTATCACTACAGGTACACCCTCCTTGATGATGCCTGCCTTTTCCCTAGCAATCAGGGGAAGTGTATCTCCTAAAAACTGCGTATGGTCAAAGCCTATATTGGTAATGACGCAAAGTTCGGGAGAAATCACATTGGTACTATCCAAGCGCCCTCCCATACCCACTTCAATGATTGCAATATCTACCTTATGCTTGGCAAAATACCAAAAGGCCAAGCCTACGGTCATTTCAAAGAAACTGGGCTGCAGTTGATCTAAAAAATCCTTGTGGGTGGCTACAAATTCAACAACATTGTCTTTATTGATTTCCTCGCCATTAATCCGAATTCGTTCGGTAAATGACTTCAGGTGAGGTGAAGTGTATAGTCCAGTTTTGTAGCCTGCAGCTTGAAAAATTGAGGCTAAAGCATGGGAAGTACTACCCTTACCATTGGTACCTGCTACGTGGATGGATTTGAAGTGATTTTGAGGATTCCCCAAATGGGTACAAAGAGCTATCGTGTTCGTCAGATCAGCCTTGTATGCAGACGCTCCTACCCGTTGAAACATGGGGAGTGCATTAAATAGGTAATCCAGCGTCTCTTGGTAATTCATGCTTTACTCCACCTTGATCACAAAGGTGATTTTACCATTGGAGAATTCAGCTGCCGAGCCTCCCGATTTTTTAAAATCCAGTTGATTGACCACCTGACGGTAATAGGCCAATACCTCGTTGGAAACATTGTATTCGAGAGGAAGTGCCTGAACAACCTTTCCTGAACCATCCACAGTGATTTTAAATACAATCCGCCCATTGCGGGTCGATACCCTGTCATTGATACTGGGCCTAGAGGCAAAATCCCACCCTGCCAGGTCAAGACTATATCCTGCCCCACCTGCGGTCCCCTTTCCGGAACCAGCACCTTGCAAGGCTCTTCCATCTACAGTTCCTGTGGGTTTTCCTTGATCACCAGAATTATTGGAGTTTCCTTGTCCAGACGCCGTGTTGGGATTAGCACCCCTACCTGATTTACCTCCAGCACCAAAAACTGCCCGCTGGTCCAACTTGGGCTGTTCGGCCACCTTTTGATTGCTCGGAACTTCTTTGGATTCTTCCTTCACCGTTGTTGGGGTAGCCACAGTCTCTCCTCGGATGGGAGAAGATTGCGTACTGACCGCTTGGGAAGTACTTGGCTTGGGCTTCGAGGCCGTGGCGTTACTTGTTGCAACAGCTGTTTGGGATGGGGGAACGATTTCACCTGGAGCCGGGGCTTCAGTGACAGGGATTTCGGAAGAATTGGCCAGCACTTCGGATGGATCTCCAGAACCAAAATCTGAAAATCCCAGATTCAATTCCAAACCGTAAGTTGGGGTGGGTGGATTGGGTTGCTCCCAGACGACCATGAAGTAAAAAGCCAAAAACAACAGCAGTTGAATCACGAATGTGACCACTGCGGATTGAATCCGACTTTTCCGTTCCAGTGAATTTGAATTCACATCGAGCATCAGTTGTAGGGTTTGGTAGCGATGGATACATTGGCACCGAGACCGGCTGCGATGCCGCCAATTTCTACGAGGTACTCCACGGGCACTTCCTTGTCCAAATGCAGAACTACCTGACCTTTTTTACCCTCCAATAATGGAGTAAGTACCGCCTTCAATTGCTCACGCGAAGTGAGTTGATCGTTAACTGAAAATTGCAAGTCCTTCGTCACCGAAACAGTCACCTCCTGCATCACAATGTCAGAAGTTTCACTAGACGGCAAATTCACCGAAAGCCCAGATGGGGTAATGAAGGAAGAGGTGAGCATGAAGAAAATAAGCAAAAGAAAGATGATGTCCGTCATGGAGGACATGCTGAAGGAGGCATCTACTTTATTTTTTTGCTGCAGTCCCATGCTTATTTATCCTGAAGAAGGTCAATAAATTCGATGGAGGTATATTCCATGTGATGCACCAATTTGGATACTTGAGTGACCAAATAGTTGTATCCCAAGTAAGCTACAATGCCTACGACCAATCCTGCTGCTGTAGTAATCATCGCTTCGTAGATCCCAGAAGAAAGCAGTTTGGGCGATACCATCCCATCTTCTTGAGCAATGGAAATAAAGGCTTGAATCATCCCCGTTACCGTACCTAGAAACCCAATCATGGGTGCAGCACCGGAAACTGTCGCTAGGACACCTAAGTTCTTTTCCAATTTGTAGATTTCCAATTTGCCTACATTTTCAATGGCAACTTCAATATTTTTCAATGGAGATCCGATTCGATCAATGCCTTTGGAAATCATGTTGGCCACAGGGGTATTGTCTCCTGCACAAAGCATTTTTGCTTTTTCCACTTGCCCACTTTGTACCAATACTTTAACCTGATCCATCAAATGACCAGGTGTTTTGGAGGCCTTTTTGATTACCAATAGTTTCTGTACAAAAATGAAAACCGCCAACACAAACAAAACGTACAGCGGGATCATCATGTACCCACCCTTGATCAGGAGGTCCAGCAAACCAATGGATTGGGTGGTGGCTTCGACCGCTGCTGGTGCAGAAGCCACAGAATCAATAGCAAGTGTTTGTAATAGCATCATCATCAATAGTTCAAAATCCATAAATCAGCAGCATATTGTGCCTTTACCTTGGCCAATTCATCTGATGCTGCATTCCAAGTGTCAAATTTACCAATGGCAAGACGGTAATTAGGACTGTCGGTATAAGGGTTAATCAAATACATAGTCGTGGGTCTTACCGTCATTTTTGCTGCAAAATCTTTGATAAGCGATTCATTCGGCAAACTTGCAATGACTAAGAAAAATCGCTTTTTCTCACCCTTGGAAGTGATTGGGGTTAGACTTACTGGATTAGTAGACGCAAGATTTGTACCAGAATTAACGGTTGCAGGCAAATTTGTAGCGGCAGTCGAGCTTGCCAAAGAATCTTCCATGGCCAAGGAGTCTGTGGCGGGCGCTGTAGTAATTTCTGCTATCGCTTTCTTCTCTTCAGGTAAATCCTGAGCAAGTTCTTTAGTTTCTTGATCCCCAAGGTCTGAACTCGAGAGTAAAACAGACTGCAGTTGCCATACAATGACCGATACTGCTCCAATAAAGGCAAAAACTACAACCCAAACCCAGGTTTTAGAACTTGATTTTTTTTCTGGTCGACTCTTCGGATCAGCTACTGGTCTACTTTGTTTGGTATCCTTTTTCTTTTCTTGCTTCGGTGCGGCTTCAAGTTTTGTGGCTTCGGCTACCGGAACAACCACTTCGGGTTGAATTTCCTTAGCCTTTGCCTTAGACTTTGAGCTAGACAGGGGTGTGATTTCTACAAAAGGTAGACCAAAATCCTTGGGATCTGACCATTGTTTGGGACTGGATTCTTTTTCTGCCATGGTGCTAGTGAGAAGACACGAAACTAACTTAAAACTAGGTAATGCCCAACCCTTTACCTTTGGGTCAATTAAAATTTGAAACTAAGCCCACCTACTCCTTGAATTCCTCGCACTGGATAGTTCATCCATCTTGAATTACTTCGATTTAGTAAATTACTTCCCGATGCAAATACAGCAAGTCGCGAGGTCACCGCAAAATCCAAGTTGAATTGAAGATCTACAAGTGCCGGAAGTTTGACTACTTCCGCTTGAACGGGTTTAGTTTCAATTACTCCGAATCCTCTTGCCTGCAATCCACCCATTACCTGAAGATTAGCCTGAAGGTTCAATTTTTTGAAGGGTGCAAACCGCTGATTCATTTGTAGGGTCCAAGAAGGACGGTGCCAGGCCACCTGTTGATTAGACAAGTTGTAATGGAAGAAATCAACCTGAGTAGTCAAGGTATACTTTTCAGTTAAAGACAGCTCGACACTAGAATTAAACTGAAATACAGTAGCATCCTGGTCATAAACCAATTCAAATCGAGAAGTATCCGCATAGGAATTCACGAAGAAATGGAGGTTGGATTGACGACGCAGATCAATCCCTGCTCGATACACTAACTTATCCGAAACTAGCCCTTCCACTCCTGCCGAAAAAGAAAGTTTGGTCACGGTATTCAACAACTGTTCGCTCGGTCCAAGGAAGGGATTTTCCTGTACAAAAGTTCGGTAGGTGTTTCGCTGCACATCTCCGGAGATTGCTGCATTTACACTTAAGTTCTCTCCAATTTGGTAGGCAGATTTAATTACTGGAAACAGGCGAATCCCGGGTTGGTATGCTTCAACCGAATCATTTTCTGAGACAAGCACGAATCCAGCAATAAAGTTGAAATCTCCCCAGCGGTAAGTACCCTCTGGTCGTAGCGATAAATAGTTTCGGTTCAAATCGTATTCACGATCCTGAGTATCTGTAGTAAAATAGGTAAGTGCCACAGTTCCCGATAAGTCTTTGGATGGTCTGTAGGTACCCTTCCCTTCAAACCCTAACTCTTGCTCTCTTGCAGCAAAGCTATCTTTGAAACCATTCAAAACTAAAACTCCCTCGTATCCAATACGTCCTACTTTTTCCAAGTCTCGAATTCCAAGTTTAAAATTTCCCTGAATTTGCGTGTTTGGATCAAATACTGGACCTGCAAAATCTACATTCGGTGGAATGACAAAACCCAGATCTTCACCATAGTACCTGTAAGCATCTCTTCTCAAACTCAAAGAAGAAAACAACTCGCTAGTCGATAAAAAGTAACTCCCTTGCCCTGCAAGTTCTGTATGAGATTCTTTACTCTCTTCTTCCCCCATCCATGTTACTGGACCTTTACCAAAACTCTGGTGAAATAGTTTGGTAGCAAACTGCCAATCTTCAGTTTGGGTGGATTGATACCTCCCTTCAATCAAGGGAGATAAATAATTGCCATAACCCACGCGAACCAAACCTGGATAGGTTTCCAAATTAGGCACATCCCACTCCTTTTGGGCAGGTGCTGCAGTAATCTCCGCAGCAGGAATAGCTAGAAAAAATGGAGCCACAGGAAACTCAAGAGGCCCCAAGGCTTTGGGCTGCGGCAAGGAAGGCATCTTTTCAAGGCTTCGCAATTTCTTTGGCAGTCGAATGACACGGTCCTTTTGGATAATGAACTCCTGGTCTTGAACTGCCCCCTTTTGAGAAGTTTGCGCTTGCAATGCAGTTAAACCAACGCAAAACACCCCAAGAAAAGTAAGTAGATTGAATATCCTTTCCATTGTCTAGTTGAGGCTTTTAAGGGTAGATGCTGCTTTTTCCTTTACCGTTGCATCCGTAGACTGATCTAGGATTGATTGAAGGGTAGCTTTGGCTTGAAATGCCTCCCCAAGTTGAATGTAGTTTTCGGCGAGTAGTAAAAACATACTCCCATACCAGTAATCATAGGAAGAAAAGCCCTCAGAATAATCAAAAATCAGTTCATTGGATCCTACAAAATCCCCCTTCTCTTGATAGCGAAGCGCCAACAAGAGCAGTGCCTCTGCTGCTTCAACAGTCGTATACTCCTGTAACAACAATCCAAAACTATCCTCTGCTTCAGAATTTTGATTGAGCAAGCGCTGTGATTTCCCCTTTACCAATAGTGCCTTAGGGGTAGTTCCGGGAAGGATATCCCCCAAAGCAATCAATTTTTCCGCAGCATCAATTGCTTGGCTATAATTTCCCAACCCAAAATAAGCATCTAGAATCCCCTGCATCACTTCTACTTCTTCCACCTGGGTTCTTGTTTGTTGCGCTATGGGTTCCAAGTAGCGTAGGGCCTCCGAGTAGTTTTTATTTTCTAACTCAAATTTACCCAATTGCTGCAGAGCCTTTACTCGGTAGGGAGATGGGGCTTGCTGCTCCAGCAATTTAAAAAATTCCTGGGCTTTGGATACCTCACCAGCTTGCTTGTAAGCATCACCTGCAAAGTATAAGGCTTCACTTTTTTGTGAAGATTCAGGATAGGTTCTAAGGTACCTTTCCAAAGCGGTCGCGGCTTGAGGATACTTCTGGCTTAAATAAAGGTTCTTGGCCGCGGCATACTCCAGGGTTTGTACAGAGCCTGCTTCTGGGTTTGCTTTCTTATAAGATTGCAGGTACTCTCCAAATTCCTCTGACTTTTCTTGCACTGCCAAGGTCTCTTGTAGCCCTTTTAAGGCTGCTTCTGAATTTTCCGCTAAAGGATATTCTTCGAGAATCACCTTGTAGTCAGCGATAGTTTGGCTATAACGTTGCAAAGAATAATTAGCAATCGCTCTTCCTTCTAAGGCAAATGGTAGAAAAGGAGAATTTGATCTTGTACTAATCAATTCTGAAAAGGCAGTAATCGCTTCCTCATACTTCAACTCTTCCAAGTAAAGTTGGCCTTTTTGGTAAAATGCATCTTCAATGTATACACTTGATGGAAAATTAGAAATCAGTAGGTTGAGTTGCTCAATGGCCTGTTGATTCTTCCCTTGATAATTGGTCACCACTGCTAATTGAAGGTGGGCATAATCTTGACCCGCAATTTGCGCTTCAATGGCTTGATTAAATATCTTTTCCGCTTCGGAAAATTTCTTTTGAACAAAATAGCAATCGCCCAAACGGAGCAAAGCATCTTGATAAGCTGATTCTAATTTGTCTCGCTGAGCAGTACGGTAGGCTTCAAATTGAACTTCGGCTGAGCCATACTCTTGTGCATTGAAATAGGCATATCCCAACCCATAGGTAGACTTCAATGCATAGGTAGTGTTAGTTGAGATTTGCTTCAGTGCATTTTGGTATGCAGGAATTGCCTTAGCAAATTCCTCCTGAGCACTGTAGATCTCCCCTTTCCAAAAGTAGGATTCTCCTAACAGATTTTTATCCAATGGAAAATTCTGCGATTTGGTCAGATAAGCAAGTGCCTGCTCCA